>JAZROO010000001.1:0-37249 GCA_045648705.1 Eubacteriales bacterium
CTGGTGCGTTTGGTATCTACGATAAGTTCACCTGCAACGTGGTCTTCTGTTACAGGAATTTCAATATCGCTTTCAACCGTCTGTCCGCAAACGGTACATTCTTTGTGCCCCTTACCCTTTTCTTTGCAGGTGGGCTTGGTGTCTACAATCAGTTCACCGGAAGTATGCTGATCCAATGTGTAAATCACCTTATCGCAAAGAGTGCAGTACATTGTTTTGCTGCCGCAGTCAAGGTCAGTCACTTGCAGCGCTTCGGAAGTTGCTTCGGTATGAACGGTAACATTATCGTTGGGCAAAAGATATACCATATCCTCCCATTCCTGTTGGGTACCTGAAAAATAGATGCAGCTTAAATCAGAGAAATTCTGCATCCACTTCAATGGAAAGATTGCTGTTTTGGGCAGCATAATTGCCCGTACGCCATCGCAACCCCTAAAAGCACCCTCTTCAATTAAGGTGACACTATCGGGAATCGTAACACTTGTCAGTGAAGTGCAACCACTAAAAACAGAATAGCCAATTGAGGTGACGCCGTCCGGGATAGCGATAGAGGTCAGGCTGGTGCAATTATAAAAGGCAGAAGAGCCGATGGAGGTGACGCTGTCGGGAATCGTAATACTTGTCAGTGAGCTGCACCAACCAAAAGCATAGTCGCCAATTCTGGTGACGCTGTCGGGAATCGTAACACTTGTCAGTGAGGTGCAACTACTAAAAACAGAATAGCCAATTGAGGTGACGCTGTCCGGAATGGTGATTGAGGTCAGGTTGGAGCAATAACTAAAGGCATTAGAGCCGATGGAGGTGACGCTGTCGGGAATCGTAATGCTTGTCAGTGAGCTGCACCAACCAAAAGCATAGTCGCCAATTCTGGTGACGCCGTCTGGTATCACAAGGTCGGTGACCTTTTCGCCATTCAGATATAGGTCGCCACAATGTAAAGGGAAAGTAGTTTCAAAAAATTCATCTACAACATATTGATACTTAATCGAACACCAAGCTGCAAGATCGGTTATATAAACATTTTTTAAAGACGAGCACTCTAAAAATGCAAAACCACCAATTGAGGTGACGCTGTCCGGGATGGTGATAGAAGTCAGGCTGGTGCAATCCTCAAAGGCATAAGAGCCGATTGAGGTGACACTATCCGGGATGGTGACGGAAGTCAGGCTATCGCAATAACGAAAAGCTTCATAGCCAATGGCGTTGACGGGATAACCGCCAAGAGTTGACGGAATCACCAGATTGGTCGGTACCCCAGTATATCCGGTGATGGTAGCCTTATTATTATATACGGAATATCTAAGGTTGCCTTCCGTGGTCGCACTTGCCGGCAGGCTGATCATTGAAACTGCCGAAATCAGCAACAGAACGGTTAATACAAAAGATACTACTCTTTTCATTTTATTTCCTCCTCAAAATAAGATAAACAAAATCCTATATTTTGAATTATACGATATTTTAGGTCTTATGTCAACGAAAACGGTGCGAATAAAATCGTACATTTTAGGTAACATATCATATAATGTCATATAGAAGGACGGTGACAGTATATGTATGAAAAGGAAATAGCAGAGCGTTTGGTCGAGCTTCGGTTGCAGAAAAATGTATCTGCCCGAGAAATGAGTCTGGCGCTGGGGCAAAACAATAGTTACATCAACCGAATTGAAAATCAAAAGGTATTCCCCTCTATGCAAGGATTCTTTTACATTTGTGAATATCTGAAAGTGACCCCTGCCGAATTTTTTGCCGTTGAAAACTCCGCCCCTGTACTTTCCCGTTCTCTCACCGAAAAGATACAAAAGCTCTCCCCAAAACAAATAGAACTGATAGAACAATTAATAGACAATTTAAAATGACCGAGCCGCGAAGGTGGCGAGGTCATATCACGTGCGGTTTTGTGCTCCGCGTAAAACTGCACATATCACGCTGACGCAAGTCAGTATATCACTTTCAAAATAAAAAGGCAGAAACGACTTGGTCGTTTCTGCCTTTAGTATTTTATATACGATTATACGAGCCAAATGTCTGCCATTTCCGCGGCGTCACCGACGCGGAAAAAGGCGAATAGATTGAGCACTTCGTGCTCAAAGAATTCTGAATAAGCGTCACAAATTCTTACGAATTTGCGCCCCCCAAAAGAATAAAGGCAGAAACGACCAAGTCGTTTCTGCCTTTAGTATTTTATATACGATTATACGAGCTGAATGATCGCCATTTCCGCGGCGTCACCGACGCGGGGGCCTTTCTTCAGAATACGTGTATATCCGCCGTTGCGGTCAGCATACTTAGGAGCAATCTCGGTAAAGAGTTTGTTTACAACATCCTCTTTGGTGATGTAGCTCAAAGCCTGTCTCTTGGTATGCAAGGTATTCTTTTTGCCCAGGGTGATCATCTTTTCTGCTACGCGGCGAACGTCTTTCGCTCTGGTAACAGTTGTCTCAATAGAACCGTTTTCCAGCAAATAGGTAACCAAACCTCTCATCATTGCTTTTCTGTGAGCGGTAGGTCTGCCCAACTTTCTGTAAGTTGCCATGAGTATACCCTCCTTTAGTCTTCTTCTTTCTTGAGCGTCAGTCCGAGAGATGCCATCTTGCCGACAACTTCGTCAAGAGACTTTCTTCCCAGGTTTCTGACCTTCATCATATCGTCCTCGGTACGATTGGTCAAATCTTCTACCGTATTGATACCGGCGCGCTTGAGGCAGTTGAAGGAACGAACAGACAAATCGAGTTCTTCGATGGTCATTTCCAGTACCTTCTCTTTTCTGGTTTCTTCTTTTTCTACCATAATTTCGGCATTCTTTGCACACTCGGACAGGTTAATAAACAGTCCCAGATGCTCATCCATAATTTTGGCAGCCAGAGAAACAGACTCGCTGGCGTCGATTACACCGTTGGTCCAAACCTCGAGTGTAAGCTTATCAAAGTCAGTAATTTGACCGACACGGGTGTTGGTGATCGTATAGTTGACTTTGGTAACGGGAGAATAGCTACTGTCAACCGCAAGCAGACCAAGCTGACCTGCAACATACTCTTTGTTATTCTCACTGACCACATAGCCGCGACCGTGATCCATCACCAGTTCCAGATTTAAGGTAGCATCCTCACCCAATGTTGCAAGTACATGCTCAGGATTGAGAATCTCAACATCACTGTCTGCCTTAATGTCACCTGCGGTGACAACGCAGGGGCCCTTTGCATCCAGATATACTGTCTTAGGACCGTCGCAGTTGAGCTTGGGGATAATTCCCTTAATATTGAGAACGATCTCGGTGACGTCTTCTTTAACGCCCTCGAGCGTGGTAAACTCATGCGGCACATTATTGATTCGCGCTGCAACAACCGCACAACCGGGCAAAGAGGAAAGCAAAATACGGCGCAAGGAGTTACCAAGCGTGGTACCATAGCCTCTCTCCAAGGGTTCTACGACAAATTTGCCGTACTGACCTTTTTCTCCGGATACTTCTGCGGAAATACTCGGCTTTTCAATTTCGATCATGACATTACCCTCCTTATAAAGAACTTATTTCTATTTTCGACATTGTTCCAAAATATAAAACTTTTAATTTTATTTGGAGTACAACTCGACGATCAAATGCTCTTCGATCGGCAGGTCAATGTCTTCCTTCTGAGCAAGAGCAACAACCTTAGCAGTGGTGCCGTTGAGTTCCAGCCACTTAACGATAGCTTTCTTCTCATTAGCTGCCAGAACTGCCTTGATCTTCTCGGAGCTCAGGCTGCCTTCTTTGACAGCGATCACGTCGCCTACCTTAATAAGATAAGACGGAATATCAACTTTCTGACCGTTCACGGTAAAGTGACCGTGACGAACCAACTGTCTTGCCTCGGGACGAGACATTGCAAAGCCCAGACGATAAACAACGTTATCCAGTCTGCTCTCTACGATCTGCAGAAGGTTCTCACCGGTAACACCGGCTTTCTTTTCGGCCATTTCGAAGTACTTAGCGAACTGGCTTTCCAGAACGCCATAGTATCTCTTAACCTTTTGTTTTTCTCTGAGCTGAAGACCGTACTCGGAGAATTTCTTTCTGCTCTGGCCGTGTTGACCGGGAGCATAGGAACGACGAGTGATAGCACACTTGTCAGAATAGCATCTTTCGCCCTTCAGAAAGAGTTTGTGACCCTCTCTTCTGCACTGACGGCAGACAGAACCTGTATATCTTGCCATTTTCGTAACCCTCCTTATACTCTTCTTCTCTTAGGCGGTCTGCAACCGTTGTGAGGAATGGGAGTTACGTCTTTAATCAGACTGATTTCCAAACCTGCGGTTTGCAGTGCGCGGATAGCAGCCTCACGGCCGGCACCCGGACCCTTGACATATACTTCGACGGTTTTCATACCGTGTTCCATAGCAGCCTTAGCAGCCTTCTCGGCAGCCATCTGAGCGGCGTAAGGAGTGCTCTTACGAGAACCCTTAAAGCCCATCTCACCGGCGCTTGCCCAGCTGATAGCGTTTCCGTTTACATCGGAAATAGTAACCAAAGTGTTGTTAAAGGTGGAACGGATATGTGCAGCTCCACGCTCGATATTCTTCTTGACACGGCGCTTACCGGTCACTTTTTTAGCAGCAGCTTTTGCCATTTCTCATTCCCTCCTTATTTCTTCTTGTTTGCCATGGTCTTTCTGGGACCTTTTCTTGTTCTTGCGTTGGTCTTGGAGCGCTGACCGCGTACAGGCAGGCTTCTCTTATGACGAGTACCTCTGTAACAACCGATCTCGATCAGACGCTTAATATCCATAGCGATATTTCTTCTCAGGTCACCCTCTACGGTATAACCGGCGTCAATGGCGTCTCTGATCTTAGCAACTTCATCTTCGGTCAAGTCTTTAACTCTGGTATCAGGATTGATGCCTGTGGCAGCAAGAATGTCATTAGAAGACTTTCTGCCGATACCATAGATGTAGGTCAGACCGATTTCCACTCTTTTTTCATTGGGTAAGTCTACACCAGCAATTCTAGCCATTATATATGCACCTCACTTATCCTTGTCTTTGTTTATGTTTGGGATTGGGGCAGATCACCATGATCTTGCCATGTCTTTTGATAACTTTGCACTTTTCGCAAATGGGTTTAACGGAAGGTCTTACCTTCATTGTCATTACCTCCTTAAAAGGTTGAGCTTTACTTAGCTCTCCATATAATTCTGCCCTTTGTTAAATCATAGGGACTCATCTCCACAGTGACTTTATCACCGGGCAGGATCTTAATATAATTCATTCTCAGTTTACCACTGATATGAGCTTGAATTTCGTAACCGTTGTCCAGACGAACTCTGAAGTTCGCACCGGGCATCGCTTCGGTTACAACACCCTCCAGCTCGATCATATCCGATTTGGACACTTAGCTTTCCTCCTTAAATTGTTGAGTCGTATAAGGCCTAAGCAGTTTTAAAACCACTTTATTTGTCAGCGGATGGGGCAAATCGACTTCGGCGATTTTTTCAAGATGTTTAAGCGACTTTTGTTTGGGTCGCTGTACTTTACGGCGTCTGCCGCAAACAATCTCTGCCCGACTGCCGTCCAAAGTAACAAGCAAAAATGCCTTTCCTTTGTCCTTTCCGGCGGTCGCACGAACGATATCTCCGACTTTCATTATTCACCCTCCGGATCTGTTAAAATCACAAATCCGTCCGTATCGATATAAAATGTGTGTTCAAAATGGGCTGATAATTTGCCGTCTGCGGTGCGTACGGTCCAACCGTCTTTTCTGTCAACAATGACGTCTTCCACACCTGCGTTGATCATCGGCTCGATCGCGATGGTCGTTCCCTTCATCAGTCGCATACCGCGACCGGCGCGTCCGAAATTCGGAACGCTGGGATCTTCATGCAGTGCCCGACCAATGCCGTGCCCTACAAAATCCTTAACAGTAGAGTAACCAAACGAGGTCACATAACTGTCCACCGCGTTACCAATGTCACCCAGACGAACACCCTCTTTGAGCAGCGCTGCCGCTCTTTTGAGGCTTTCCTCAGTGACCTCCATTAACTTTTTGGCTTCATCACTGACCTTGCCGACCGCAAACGTTTTTGCCGTATCTCCGTGAAATCCGTCGATATAAGCACCAACATCTACGCTGACAATGTCTCCCTCTTGCAGTAAAATCTGCTTGGAAGGGATTCCGTGAATGACGACGTTGTTAACGGAAATGCACGCGCTTCCGGGAAAACCGCCATACCCTTTAAACGAGGGGATCGCACCGTGAGAACGGATATAGTCTTCAATGACTTTATCCAGTTCCCAAGTCGATACACCGGGAGCAATGGCAGCTTTTGCCGCCATCAGCGCCCCACCGGCTATTTTTCCCGCCAGCCGCATTTTACGCGTGTCGGTCTCACTTTTCAAAATCAGCATTATTATGCCTCCAGCGCAGCGAGGACCCTTTTGGTAGTTTCCTCTACGCTTTGCTGACCGTCAACACTGACCAGTTTGCCCTCAGCCTTATAGAAAGCTTTGAGCGGCTCAGTTTGTTGATGGTATACTTCCAAACGTTCCAGCACGGTTTCGGGTTGGTCATCCTTGCGAATGATCAACTGTTCACCGCACCTGTCACACTTGTCCCCTGCCTTACTGGGCAAGGATTCAATGTGAAAGGTTGCTCCACATTTAGGACAAACCCGTCTGCCGCTCATACGGCGGATGATAACGTCATCCTCTACCGCGATTTCAAGGCATTTATCCAATCCGAGTCCTGATGCTTTATAAGCCTCAGCTTGCGGAATGGTACGGGGAAAGCCGTCCAAAATGTAACCGTTTTCACAATCTTTACAGGCTACGCGCTCTTTTACAAGAGCCACAACCGTATCATCATCTACCAGCGCACCGGCTTCGATGATAGATTGTACGCGTTTGCCAAGCTCCGTCTGCTCTCTGACGGCGGCACGAATCATATCGCCGGTCGAGATCGCAGGGATATGATAGGTCTCACTGATTACCTTAGCCTGTGTGCCTTTACCGGCACCGGGAGCTCCTAACAATATCAGCTTCATGCGCTTCTCCTTATTCAAGGAAGCCCTTGTAGTGACGCATAACCATCTGGCTTTCGAGCTGCTGAACAGTCTCCAGAGCTACACCGACAACGATGAGCAAGGAAGTACCGCCGATCGCAAATGCGGAGAACGCAGGGTTCAAAGCAGAAGCGAGTGCGGGCAGAGCAGCAATGATGCCCAGGAAGATGGCACCCAACAGGGTGATACGATTAAGAGTTTTGGTAATGAAATCAGAAGTCGGGCGGCCGGGACGAATACCCATGATAAAGCCACCGTTTTTCTTAAGATTGTTTGCTACTTCAATGGGGCTGAAGGTGATCATTGTGTAGAAGTAGCTAAAGAAGATGATGAGCAGACACATGCACAATGCATACAGCCAACCGCCGCTGACCGCTGTGACTTTCTCAAACCATGTGCCCTTCAATCCGGGGAAGAAGCTCACGATGGTAGAGGGCAACATCACAAAGGACTGCGCAAAGATGATCGGCAGAACGCCGGTCATGTTGACTTTCAGCGGAATGTGAGTGTTCTGACCGCCATACATCTTGCGGCCAACTACCTTTTTGGCATACTGAACGGGGATTCTTCTTTCACCGTTGGTGATGAATACTACAAAGTAGATCATTGCCAACATCAAAAGAACGATACCGAGCAGTACCAAGTCGTTGGTCCATTTGAAGTTATTACCTGCGATGTAGGAATAACCTGACATAATCATATTGGGGCCGCTGGATACGATACCCGCAAAAAGAATCATGGAAATACCGTTGCCGATACCCTTTTCGTTGATCTTTTCGCCCAGCCACATAATGATTGCAGCACCTGCCGCAAAGCTGAATACGATAACGCAAGCTGCAAAGAAATTATCTTCTTTAACAATGCCTTGTGCGTTTTTCAGAATAGTGTAATAACCAAAACCGAGCAAGAAAGAGAAGATAACAGTCAGATATCTGGTCCATCTGTTCATAATCTTTTGTCCTGCTTCGGGATCATCCTTCATCTTACGCTCCAATGCAGGGATGGCAACCATCAAAAGCTGCATGATAATGGAAGCGTTGATGTAGGGTGAAATGGACAGAGAAAACAGTGTTGCGCTGGACAGCGCACCACCGGCCATGATGTTCAGATAACCGAAAATATGGCCGCTTTGCGTATAGGTGTCAAAAAGAGTTGCAAGTTGATCCTTGTCCAGAAACGGTACCGGAATGGCACAGCCCAGACGGAATACAACGAGAACAAACAGCGTAAAAAGAATCTTTTTACGAAGATCCGTGATCTTCCAAGCGTTTGCAAATACCTTAAACACCTTAGATCACCTCAACCTTTCCTCCGGCTGCTTCGATCTTTTCTTTTGCACCATTTGTAATTTTGTTAACCTTAACGGTCAGCGCCTTGTCGATGCTGCCGCTGCCGATGATCTTCAGACCATCGTTGATACGGGGACCAAAACCTGCTTCACGAACAGCAGTGATATCAACCACACTGTCAGCAGCGAATTTGTTCAGGTCGCTGAGATTGATAACAACATAAGCCTTAGCAAAGATGTTGTTAAATCCTCTCTTGGGAAGTCTTCTTTGCAGGGGCATCTGGCCGCCTTCAAAACCGGGGCGAATGCTGCCGCCGGAACGAGCCTTTTGACCCTTATGACCTTTACCGGAGGTCTTGCCATTACCGGAACCGGGACCACGACCAACGCGGTTGGAGCTGTGAGTAGAACCGGCTACGGGAGTAAGTTCATGCAGTTTCATTTCGGGACACCTCCTTATTATTCGGCTTCTACCTTGATCAGGTGAGAAATTTTCTTAATTTTTCCTTGGGTTGCCTTGTTGTCAGGCTGAACGGTGGTGTCACCGATCTTGCGCAGACCCAAAGCATAGGCAGTTGCCTGCTGGTCTTTCAGGGTGCCAATCAAACTTTTAACCAATGTGATTTTCATGATAAGCCCCTCCTTAACCCTTGATTTCAGCAACGGTCTTGCCTCTGAGAGCTGCAACTTCAGCTGCATTCTTCAGAGAAGCCAAACCATTGATGGTAGCGTTTACGACGTTGCGCTGATTTCTGGAGCGCAAAGCCTTGGTACGAATGTTCTTGATACCTGCCATCTCAACTACGGCACGAACTGCGCCGCCTGCGATAACACCGGTACCTTCGGCAGCCGGCTTCATGATAACCATGGAAGCGCCGAACTTACCAACAACATCGTGGGGAATGGTAGTGCCGTTCAAGGAAACGGTAACAATATTTTTCTTTGCATCCTCGATGCCCTTACGGATTGCTTCGGGAACCTCAGCGGCCTTGCCCAAACCTACGCCGACATGGCCATTGCCATCACCAACAACGATCAAAGCGGAGAATTTCATAATTCTACCACCCTTTACGGTCTTGGATACACGGTTAAGGGAAACAACTTTTTCTTGCATCTCGACTGCACTTGCATCAAATTTAGTCATATCTTTTTCTCCTTAACTTAAAATTCAAGTCCGGCTTCGCGGGCACCGGCTGCGAGTTCTGCAACACGGCCGTGATACTGATAACCGCCTCTGTCAAAAACGATGGTTTTAATACCTTTTGCAAGAGCACGCTCTGCAATCATGGTACCAACCTTTTTGGCAGCTTCTTTGTTACCACCGGTCATACCGAAATCTTTCTCGGAAGTAGAGGCAGCAACCAATGTAACGGCGTTAACATCATCAATAATCTGTGCATAAATGTGCTTGGTGGAGCGATACACAGACAATCTCGGACAAGCAGGAGTGCCGGAAATTTTGCCGCGAACTCTTCTATGTTTTCTAAGTCTGGTTTTCTTAAGCATATTTCGTTCCTTCCTTTCTTATCCTTATTTACCCTTACCGGCCTTGCCTTCTTTGCGTCTGATGACTTCGTCAGAGTAGCGGATACCGGAGCCCTTGTAGGGTTCGGGAGCTCTCTTACTACGTACATTAGCAGCAAACTGGCCGACCAGTTGTTTGTCAGAACCGCTGATTACAACGGTATTGGGATCAGTAACTTCAATAGTAATGCCCGGCACCGCTTCGATTTCGACGGGGTGGGAATAACCCAGGTTCATTACCAGTTTCTTGCCCTGCAGCTGTGCTCTGTAACCTACACCGCTGATCTTGAGCTCTTTCTTGTAGCCGGTGGTTACGCCCTCGATCATGTTAGCGATCAGAGTGCGGGTCAAGCCGTGCAGAGAACGATGCTCTTTAACATCGGAAGGACGGGTTACCAGAACCTCTGCACCTTCAACCTTGATGGTCATATCTTGGTGCATGGGAGCGGTCAGGGTTTCTTTGGCACCTTTTACGGTGACAATATTCTGCTCATCCACCGTAACGGTAACACCGGCGGGGATAGCAATCGGTTTTCTTCCTATTCTCGACATATTCTTTTACCTCTCTTACCAAATAAACGCAAGAACTTCGCCGCCGATTTTCAGCTTGCGAGCAGCTTTACCGGTCATAACGCCCTTGGAGGTGGATACGATAACGGTACCCAGACCCTTCATAACCTGAGGCATATCCTCGCAAGAGGAGTAAATTCTCAAGCCGGGCTTGGAAATTCTCTTAAGACCTTGAAGGATGCGGCTCTTGCCTGCACCATACTTCAAAGTGATTACGATTTTGCCCTGCACACCATCTTCAACGAGTTCTACGTTCTTAACGTAACCCTCATCGAGAAGGATTTGGCAGATGGCCATTTTCATTTTGGAAGCAGGAACTTCAACTGTTTCATGCTTAGCGCTGTTAGCATTTCTCACACGAGTCAGCAGGTCTGCGATGGGATCTGTAATTTGCATATTGTCTTCCTCCTTACCAGCTTGCTTTCTTTACACCCGGAATCTGACCCTTATAAGCCAGTTCGCGGAAGCAAATTCTGCAGATGCCGTAGTTTCTCAGATATGCGTGCGGTCTGCCGCAGATCTTGCATCTGTTATACTCACGTGTAGAGAATTTTTGAGCTTTTTGTTGTTTTAAAATCATAGATTTCTTAGCCATTTAAAATTCCCTCCTTACTTAGCAAAGGGAGCGCCCATCATGGTGAGCAACTCTTTTGCTTCTTCGTCAGTAGTAGCGGTAGTGACAAAGCAAATTTCCATACCGCGAATCTTATCGATCTTATCGTACTCGATTTCAGGGAAAATCAACTGCTCGGTTACGCCGAAGGCATAGTTGCCTCTGCCGTCAAAACCGTTGGGGTTGATGCCGCGGAAGTCGCGTACACGAGGCAGAGCTACGTTGAAGAGTCTATCCATAAACTCATACATTCTCTCGCCTCTCAAGGTAACCTTCTGGCCGATAACCTGACCTTCACGAAGTTTGAAGTTTGCAACGCTCTTTCTGGCTTTGCAATCTACCGGAGTCTGACCGGTGATGATGGAAAGATCGTTTCTTACAGCTTCAATTACCTTGGAATTGTCCTTAGCTTCACCGCAACCAACGTTTACGACGATTTTGGTGAACTTCGGAATCTGCATTGTGCTCTTGTACTCGAATTTTTTCATCAGAGCAGGAGCAACTTCTTTAGTATAGTATTCTTTTAATCTAGCCATTGTAACTTACTCCTCCTCACTTAAAATGTTTCGCCGCAGTCTTTGTTTTTGCAAACGCGGACTTTGGTGCCGTCCTCCAAAGTCTTATAACCGACTCTGGTGGGCTGTTTGCACTTGGGGCAGATTACTTGAACTTTGCAAGCATACAGAGGGCCCTCTGCTTCGATTCTGCCGCCGGTCTCGCCTTGACGACGAGGTTTAACGTGCTTAGTAACGATGTTGGCTTTCTCAACGATTACCTTGCCTTCCTTGGGAGAAACCTCCAGGACTTTACCGGTCTTGCCCTTAGACTTACCGGAGATAACCATTACAGTATCGCCTTTTTTGATGTTTAATTTACTCATTTTAGCGTCCCCCTTACAGTACCTCGGGAGCAAGAGACAAGATCTTAAGGAACTCTTTCTCTCTCAGCTCTCTGGCAACCGGCCCAAAGATACGGGTGCCTTTCGGGTTTTTATCTTCACCTACGATAACTGCTGCGTTCTCATCAAAACGAACGCAGGTGCCGTCTGCTCTCTTAACGCCCTTAACGGAACGAACGATAACAGCCTTTACGACATCGCCTTTTTTGACGTTGCCGCCGGGAGCTGCCTTCTTAACAGAACAAACGATAACATCGCCGATGTTAGCATATTTTCTTCTTGTGCCGCCCAAAACACGGATGCACATCAGTTCTTTTGCACCGGTGTTGTCAGCAACTTTCAGAAAAGTCTGTTGTTGAATCACGACTTTATCCTCCTATATTCATTAAGGTAACTTAGTTTCTTACTTAGCCTTCTCGATGATGCGAACCAGTCTCCAGTTTTTATCCTTGGACAGCGGTCTGGTTTCCATAATTTCTACGGTATCACCAATGCCGCACTCGTTGTTCTCATCGTGGGCCTTCAACTTTAAGGTTGTTTTAATAACCTTTTTATATAAAGGATGCTTTACATTGTCAGCAATCGCAACAACGATGGTCTTATCCATTTTATCGCTGACTACCTTACCAACGCGTTTTTTTCTAAGTGCTCTTTCCATTGCAATTTACTCCTTTCACAAAAAGTTATTTACTTTCCTTGAGTTGATTTTCGCGAAGAATGGTGTTCACTCTGGCAATATCTTTCTTAACAGCAACAATTCTCTGGGGATTGTCCAGCTGATTGGTGCTGTGCTGGAACTTCAAATGAAAAAGCTCCTCTTTCAGATCTGTGAGTTTCTGAGTCAACTCTTCAACGCTCATATCTCTTACTACATTAGCTTTCATTCTCATTCACCGTCTTTCTTGATAAACTTGCACTTGATGGGAAGCTTATGAGCAGCAAGTCTCATAGCCTCTCTTGCCATTTCTTCAGAAACGTCTGCAACCTCAAAGAGGACTCTGCCGGGTTTAACAACGGCTACCCAATACTCAGTAGCACCTTTACCGGAACCCATGCGGACTTCGGCGGGTTTCTTGGTTACGGGTTTGTCAGGAAATACCTTGATCCAAACACGACCGCCTCTTTTGAGATATCTGGTCATCGCAATACGAGCTGCCTCGATCTGATTGTTGGTAATCCAACAAGGCTCGGTGGCAACCAGACCGAAATCACCATAAGCAACCTTGTTACCTCTGGTGGCTTTACCGGTCATACGACCTCTTTGCACTTTTCTGTATTTTGTTCTCTTAGGAATTAACATTACTTGTTGCCTCCTTTCTTAGCGGAAGCCTTTGCGGAAACGCTGAGGACCTCACCCTTGTAGATCCAAACCTTAACACCGATTTTACCATAAGTGGTGTTGGCTTCTGCGAAACCGTAATCGATGTCAGCTCTCAGGGTCTGCAGCGGAATGGTACCCTCATGATAGCTTTCACTTCTGGCAATTTCAGCACCGTTCAGACGGCCTGCAACCATTACCTTGATACCCTTAGCACCGGTTTTCATGGTTCTGCCGATAGCCTGCTTGGTAGCGCGGCGGAAAGCAATTCTCTTTTCGAGCTGTTGAGCAATGTTCTCGGCAACCAATTGGCTGTCGGTATCAACATTCTTAACCTCAACGATATTGATGTTGACCTTTTTACCGGTCATTTTGCAAAGTTCTGCCTTGAGTTTTTCGATCTCGGCGCCGCCGCGACCGATTACCAGACCGGGCTTTGCACAGAAGAGATGAACGCGAACATTGTTACCGGAGCTGTCACGCTCGATTTCAATCTTCGGTACACCTGCACTGTAAAGTTTCTTTTTCAGGAAAACTCTGATTTCATGATCTTCCTTGATCATATCTCCGGTCAGAGAGTCATTGACGATCCAACGGGAGTCCCAGTTTTTAATTACGCCGACGCGAAGGCCGTGCGGATTTACTTTTTGTCCCATTTACTTAACCCTCCTTCTCCTCTAATACGATGGTAACGTGAGAAGTTCTCTTGTAGATTCTGAAAGCTCTTCCCTGTGCTCTGGGCTGGATTCTCTTGAGAATCGGGCCTGCACCGCAAAGTGCTTCTTTCACGTACAACTTGCTTACATCCATACCAAAGTTGTTCTCTGCATTGGCGATAGCGCTCTTGAGGAGCTTAGCCAAAGGAGTAGCGGCAGCCTTGGGAGTGTTGTTGAGCACTGCCATGGCGTAGCCTGCCGGCTTGTTGCGGATCAAATCCAGAACGACACCGACTTTACGAGGAGAGATTCTTAAATGTTTCAGTTCTGCTTTAGCTTGCATTATTATTATCCTCCCTCTTACTTACTGGTTTTAGAGCCGGCGTGGCCTCTGAAAGTTCTGGTGGGTGCGAACTCACCGAGCTTATGATCGATCATGTCTTCTGTGACATATACCGGCACGTGTTTTCTACCGTCATGAACGGCGATGGTGTGACCTACAAATTCCGGAAAGATGGTAGATGCTCTGGACCAAGTCTTGAGAACTCTCTTCTCACCGGACTCATTCATTGCCTGAATGCGTGCAAATAATTTGGGGTCAACAAAAGGTTGCTTTTTTAAGCTTCTGCCCATGTTCTTACTCTCCTTCCGTTATTATTTAGCATTTCTGCGTCTTACGATGAACTTATTAGACTTGGCCTTTTTAGCACGAGTCTTATAGCCCAAGGTAGGTTTACCCCAAGGAGTCATAGGACCGCTACGACCGATGGGAGCTCTACCTTCACCACCACCGTGGGGGTGATCGCAGGGGTTCATAACGGAACCGCGAACAGTAGGACGAATACCCATATGACGCTTTCTACCGGCTTTACCGATAGTAACGTTGGAATGATCACCATTGGAGAGAACGCCGATGGTAGCTTTGCACTCCAGACGAACCATTCTTACCTCACCGGAGGGGAGGCGAACCTGTGCGTAACCGTTCTCTTTAGCCATCAACTGTGCATATGCACCGGCGGAGCGAACGAGCTGAGCACCCTTACCGGGATACAACTCAACGCAGCTGATAACAGTACCAACCGGAATAGCTTCCAGAGGCAAGCAGTTGCCGGGCTTAATGTCAGCATCTTTGCTGCTGATAACGGTGTCACCGATCTTGATGTCTGCAGGAGCCAGGATGTATGCCTTCTCACCGTCAGTGTACTCAATCAAAGAAATGAATACGGTACGGTTGGGATCATACTCGATGGTCTTAACAGTAGCAGGTACATCCAGCTTGTTACGCTTGAAATCGATGATTCTGTACTTTTGTCTGTTGCCGCCGCCCTGATGACGAACGGTGATTCTGCCGTAGCTGTTTCTGCCGGAGTGCTTTTTCTTACCTTCCAGCAGGCTGCGCTCGGGAGCAACTTTGGACAGACAGGAGTAATCAACGTTGCTCATCTGTCTTCTTGCGGGGGTTGTAGGTTTATAAGTTTTTACTGCCATTGTCTACTTCCTCCTTACATCATACCGTCGAAGAACTCAATGGTCTTGGAGTCTTCGGTCAATTTAACATATGCTTTCTTGCGATCAGCGCGGAAGCCCTTGTGGACACCCATTCTCTTTTCCTTACCGGAAACGTTCATGATGGTGACCTTCTCAACCTTTACGCCGAAAATGGCTTCGCAAGCAGCCTTAACCTCGGTTTTGTTGGTGTCAACCGCAACCTCGAAAACGTAGGTCTTCTCATTTGTCATCTTCATCATGGATTTTTCAGAGATGACAGGCTTCTTAATTACATCATAGGGAGTTTTCATTATGCATAGACCTCCTCGAGTTTCTTAACAGCATCGACGGTCAGCACCAAGGTATCAGCCTTGAGTACGTCGTACACGTTCATGCTGCAGACAGGAGCAGTGTTTACACCGGGGATGTTGGCAGCGCTCTTAACGAAGCACTTGTTTACATCAGCGGATACAAACAGAGCGTTTTCAATGTTCAAAGCGCCCATCATAGCAACAACTGTCTTTGTCTTGTATTCTTCCATATTCAGAGCATCCAGAACAATCAGCTTGCCTTCTGCCAGTTTAGCGGACAGAGCGGACTTGATAGCCAATCTCTTAACCTTGCGGTTCATGCTCATACGATAATCTCTGGGCTTGGGAGCGAATACGATACCGCCGTGTGTCCATTGAGGAGCACGGATGGAACCTTGTCTGGCACGACCGGTACCCTTTTGTCTCCAGGGCTTGATGCCGCCGCCGGAAACTTCTGCTCTGGTCAGAGCACTCTGGGTGCCTTGACGCTGAGCTGCGAGGTAATTTACCACAGCCATATGCAGAGCAGCTTCGTTTACTTCGATAGCAAATACAGCGTCATTGAGTGTCAGAGTGCTGACTTCCTCACCGGCCATATTCAATACTTTAATATCAGCCATTGTAGTTTACCTCCTTCTTAACCTACTTTTACTGTGTTCTTAACGGTAACTACGCTGCCCTTAGGACCGGGGATAGCACCCTTAATAACCAGCAAATGATTTTCAGTGTCGACCTTTACGATGTCCAGATTCTGAACAGTCACGCGAACAGCGCCCATGTGACCGGGCATCTTCTTACCCTTGAAGATTCTGGAGGGAGAAGAACAAGCGCCCATAGAACCTGCGTGACGATGAACGGGACCACCACCATGAGTCATGGGAGTACGGTGACCGCCGTATCTCTTAATGGTACCGGCATAACCTTTACCCTTAGAGATACCGGTAACGTCAACGCTCTCGCCTGCGGCGAAGGTGTCAACGTCAACGATGTCGCCAACGTTCATATTTGCAGCATCTTCCAGACGGAACTCTCTGAGTACCTTCTGCAGATCTACGCCGGCTGCTTTAAAGTGACCTTGCAAGGGCTTGGTGGCGTGCTTCTCTTTGAGAGCGCCGTAGCCGAGCTGAACACTGTTGTAGCCGTCTTTCTCTTCGGTCTTCTTTTGAACTACCACACAGGGACCGGCCTGAATGACAGTGACCGGAATTACATGACCGTGCTCATCGAACACCTGGGTCATACCGATCTTCTTACCGATAATACCTTTTTTCATTTACATTTCCTCCTTTGGTATTGGTTGAGTTTCTCAACTTGCCTTTATTTCGTGATATGATCACAAAAGGTATTTACAACTTACTTTTGCTGACTTACAGCTTGATTTCAATGTCTACGCCTGCGGGCAGCTCCAGATTACCGATAGCTTCCGCGGTTTTGGCAGTAGGCTTGAGAATGTCGATCAGTCTCTTGTGAGTTCTTCTCTCAAACTGCTCACGGCTATCCTTATACTTATGAACAGCGCGCAGAATGGTGATGATCTCTTTGTCGGTAGGCAGCGGAATAGGACCGCTTACGGTAGCGCCGGTTCTCTTGGCGGTATCCAAGATCTTCTCAGCAGCCTGATCTACCAGACCGGCCTCGTAGCCTTTGATTCTGATTCTGATTTTGTTTCTCTGTTGCATCTCGTTTTTCCTCCTTATTTATTTATGCACGATGGGAAGGGGTAACGATGGGTCGAAATTTTCTTTCCACGCGTCCTGGTGTTTCACACCTGTCCGAATAAAAAGCCGGACAAAATATCCGGGTCAAGAGAGCTTTTTTGAGCTTATCGGGCACGCCCGACAGTTCTCGGCACTCAGTAAGACTTTTCGTTTTCGCTCGGTTTATACCGCAAAAGCGGTGTTTCTTTGGTGAGAAAAGAGCGAAACAAACTCTTTTCACTCCCTCTGACACAACCGAACATACTCAGCAGAAATTCCCTATCTCAGCCGCAAACCGTTGCAACCCAAGGGTTTGGCGGATGGATAGCCACCTCCTGCTTCAACGCAGCCCAAACTCATGCCTTATAATGATACTATAAAACATTCTAAAATGCAAGAGTTTTTTTGCTTTTTTTCAAAAAATTTTTGTTGCTTTTTTACAAAAAATTTTTGTCATTTTTGTGCAATACAGATACTTGTGTTTAAGCCATCATACGTCACAAGATATGGTATTTCGCGCCTATATATAAATAAGGAAGAAATTTTTTATGTTGCGCAACACAAATGATTATGTTATTATGAAATAAAGAAAAGAGGTAGTGTTATGTTTCCAAAAATGAGAAGACAAAAACAGCAACTCTCCCCCAAGGAGTGTATTGATATTTTAGAACAAGGCAGTCACGGCGTGCTTGCCCTGATGGGTGAAAACGGTTATCCCTATGCCCTGCCCTTAAGTTATGTATATAGTGACGGAAAGCTCATCTTTCACGGTGCCGATACAGGTTACAAGGTTGAGTGCCTGAAACACTGCGACCGCGCTTCCTTTTGCGCGGTGGATAAGGACGACGTGGTTGCCGAGCAGTACACCACTTATTACCGCAGTGCCATTGCCTTTGGCAAGGTCAGAATGCTGACCGATTTCGGTGAGGAAATGATCCGCCTTATGATGCCCCTTGCCGCCAAATACCGCCCCCAAGCCGATAATGACGCTCACCGTCGCGCCATTCACAATGAAAAAGTAGGGCTGTGCGTCTATATAATGGACATTGAGCACCTCACCGGCAAAGCCGCAAGAGAACTGATGAAATAAATACGTATGACCGCCACATCCCTGCAAAGAAACTTTTGCAGGGATGTTTTCGTTTTTTTGCACAAAAGAAGCGCCCCAATTTTGTGCAAATGGGCAAAAATAAATTTTTTTAAAATTTTTGTCACCATTTTGCCGTTCTGAATGCTTTATATATTAGAGGGCTCTCAAAGGAGGATGTTATGTTACTGCTATATATGGCTTTAAGCGACACAGCAGAGCAATCTGCCGCCATAGAGGAAATTTATCATCGTTGGCAGGGATTGATGTTTGGCATCGCACTGGGCATACTGCACAACGAAACGTTGGCAGAAGATGCCGTGCACGAAACCATGCTTTGCTTGATTGAGTGGAGCCGTTCCCACCAAATGCAAGATGCCGAAAAGATGAAAGGACTTATTTATCTTATCGTACGTCAGCGCTCACTCCGTCTGCTGCAACAGCAGCGGCGCACCATCAGTTTAGAGCAATTGGAGGGGTTTGAGCCCACCGACTTTTCTCGCTTTGAGCAAACAGAGGTCGGCCCTGTGCTTTCGGCGCTTGGGCGCTTGAAGGCAGAATATCAGGAAATATTGCAACTGCACTATCTGCACGAGCTATCCATGAAAGAAATTGCCGAGATACTCGGCATCCGTCTTTCTGCCGCGCAGAAACGCCTGCACCGTGCCCGACAGGCACTTAAAAACGAAGTAAAGGAGAATCCTTATGACAACTAAGCAAGAGAACCTGCTCCGCGAGGCACTAACCATATACAACCAAGCGGTTGTGGAAAAACTGCCCGACGTGCCGGAATATGCCCCCACTTACTTTTCCAAACGCTATCAGCATCGAATGGAACGGCTTTTTAGGCGCTATGATCGCTTTTATTATCCTGCCATTCGTACCAAGGCTCGCCGTGCACTCACACTTGCCGCCACGCTGATTCTACTGTTTGCCGCTACTATGACCGTCAGTGCCGCCCGAGAAAGCTTCACACAATTTGTAACCGTGGTTTACGATGTCTGCACCGATTTGTTTTTTCCGTCCTCTGACGACTCCGCACCTTTTATTCCTGCCGACCCCACCTATCTCCCCGAAGGCTTTACCGAGATCGATCGCGAAACGGACGAAACCTCTAATTGTATAACCTATCATAATAAAGACGAAAAAGAATTATATTATAAGCAAATAAAAACGCGCGATCTGGCTGCCGGAATCAACACCGAAAACGCACAAGTGGAAAAATTAATATTACAGAATAATACAGAGGCTATGTATGTTTACCGTCAAGATTTTTCCATAATCTGCTTCACCTCCGGCGGTTGCTATTATGAAATCAACTCATTACTCTCAAGAGAAGAACTTGTAAAAATCGCAAATTCTGTTTTACAAAAATAAAACAGCCCCGAAGAGCCGTTTTATCATAATATTAGCAGGATTTGTTACTACTGTATTTAGTAAACGATTCACTGGCTGTACCGCTGTAGGCGGTAAACTTGACTTTCACTCGGTAGGTGCCGCTACTCACGCTTTTCGTTTTGGTAGACGAAAGCGAATTTGTGATCACCGTAGTTTTCCAAGTTTCCACATCGTCCCAGCCAAGCAAACCCGATTTCTTCTGCAAGGTCATTTCTGCAACGAGTTTGGTCGTAGTGCCGCTAATTCCCGTAATCTTTGCCTTACAAGTTGCGGTTCCGCCGGAAATCGTTAACTCTGTAGAATATGATGAAACATAACTATACATCGGTTGCACGATTTCATCGTCCGGCAATGCGCGCGGTGCCGCACTCGCGGCAGGCACCAAGGCACACATCAATGCCACACACAAGATCCACGCAGTCAGTTTTTTCATGGTTTTTCTTTTCATTTGTTTTTCCTCTTTTCTATTTTTAGTAAAGTTTTACTGAAAAGTAAAACTTTACTAAAAATAAAGAATTTAAAAGCCTGTTTTGATGACACTTTTTTATAAAAAAATTATTTTTATCTCTTTTGCACAAAAGTTGGCTCGCATTCTTGTGCAACTTAACAAAGTTTAAAAAGTTTCAAATTTTTTGTCATCATTTTGCCATGTTAAATTCTTTATATTATAGAGACGCTTTTAATTGTTGTAACAATTCAGAAAGAAGGTGAGTCCGATGGGGCAAGAAAATACAGCGGAGCAGATATTTTTTAGTTGCTCCTGTTTTGGACATTCTTTGTTTTAAACCTAAGCAACTAAACTTAATCTCTGCGTTCCTTGATTTTTAATATGAATTACAATAAAATGAAAGGAGAAACAAGAGTGAAACTTAGTAAAAGAATTTGGATCGTTTGTATTGTAATTGCCATGGTGTTCTCGTTATCAGGGAACGCGCTTGCAGTTGATACAAACGAAACCGCAAATAATATTGAGGAGCCCTTGTCAAGCGAACCGATTACCCAAAATGATAGTTTGCTATCGGACGATGGCGTTTCAACGATGAGCATTGAGAATCCGGTCAAGGCATATATGGCTGTTAATACCTATTCCTATGCTGCCCCGAGTTCAGCCACCGGACATACGCAAGAGATCATTCCTGCCAACACAAATGTATGGGTGGTAGAAAAGGTTTGGTGCGATAGCCAAAGTAAGTATTACTTTTATGTGGGTTATACATATAATAGTGAATCTCATCGTGGCTATGTTCCGTCGGAAAACGTTTACAAAAACGGTAGTCGGTATACGCACGATAATGTTCCTGCCGAGACCAAACCGGCAAATCTCAAGGTCCACACCTCTTTGGCAGGAACGGTGTATGACGGTCCTGCGGAAACATATTCCGTGACCGGTTCGGTGGGACAAGAAAGTATTAAGTTGATTCGCACCGAGGGAGATTATAATTTTATTGAATATACCGTTTCCTCCACCGGTAAACTCAAGCGAGGTTTTCTACATTATACAAACATCACAGGCAATTGGGCAACTTTGACTGCAAATATTGCCGATGATTTAGACGGTTATGTTTTTTATATCAAAAGCAGTACAACAAATCAATATTGGAGCACCGTTTCCGAAAGCAGTGCACAACATACACGCTTAAAACCACGTGAGTTTTCCGGCGGGCTGGATCAGCTTTATAAGTTCACATATGACAGTGCCGGTAAATTTTTCTACATTCAGCCGGCGCTAGGCTATGCAAACGGATTAAATCGACGTGTTGCCGTTCGCGCTACCAGCGGTACTGAGCATCCGGACAGATGGGTTTTCCTAAAAAACAGCGCCGCAGAACGCCGACAACAATTCTGGGTCATCAAAATGTCTGGTTCGCCGACAAGATATAAAATCGTGCCCCGTTCCTCTTACGGAACGATGACAGTCACAGCACGAAGCGGATATCTAAACCAATACTATACTTCGTCCGCTGCAAGCACCGGCAACGACATTTGGATGCTGGAACAGCCAAGAAAGACGACATCTGCGCAGCGATTTGAGCAGGAAAATACAAAATGGTGTTGGGTTGCAGCTTCAAAGTCTGCTGCAACCTCTGAGACAGCCGCAGCTGCCAATGTATCGCAAGGAGATGCTGTTCGAGCGGTAATGGGATATATACAGAACTATGCCGGAAATGTTGATGAAGCAGCACAAGCAGGAAATTACTTTATTGATGGTAACAAGGGTAGCGGCAATTATACGCCATTAGAAATGAAAATATATAACCAGTATACTATGCGTCGTCACATATATGATGGACATGCAGTTATTATGGGATTTTTACCTCAAGACACTACATGGCCTGCTCATATGCTCACGCTTTTTGGTTTTGAATGGAAAGATGAACCAAATGGAAATTCTCCGGGATATTATAATTATATAATTTATGATCCTGCTATAGATAAACAAGATTTTACATATTATAAATCATATGCAGAGCTTACAAGTTATAATTACACTTATGGTCAAAACATTTTGGCAAAATGGGCAGAAACAGTGGCATATTCCACTATATATGTAAATGACACAGTCAGCTCGACTTAGGAGGGTTTTTAATGAAAAAATTATTTAGTATGATTTGTATATTTGTGCTACTTTGTAGCTTGGTAATGCCTTGTTTTGCAACAGAGGTTAATTTTTATGCTGACCCGAAAGACAGCGGTGTATTACAGGCAATAGAGAAAAATGATGATTCAATACGAGCAGAGCTTTCTTATGCTGCAAAGTATTATTTTAATCCTTACAAAGAAAATAATTTAGACAAAGCAAAATTTGAATACGATTTTGAACATATATATGAATGGAAATATATATCAACATCACAAACAAGGGAACTGTTGAAAGCAAAAGATGTTCTGACGTTTATTGACGATCTATCTACTACATTTTATTATGTTCCCGTGTTTTATGACCGACAACTCAATCCGGAACCCAGGGCTGTTATCTGGTTTGAAACTCAAGAATCACACACTGAATATAAGTGGCACGATGAGGCGTGGTCAGCAAAACACGCAGCCGGAATTATAACAAACCAAGAATTATCTATGCAAAAAATCAATGAAGTGGCAGGAGACGGCTATACATTATTGTTTAATTTTTGTGATAATATTGGGCTGTACTTTTCCTTGGTAGAAAAAGAGGGTAGGCGATACTTAATTAATATGGGAGGAACACCGATGTCCCGTTATTTTGATGAGATGCCACAGAAATATAAAGATATGCTCAATACTCCTGTCTGGACCATTGAACAAGCAGATGAATTTTTTGCCAAGTTTCAACACATAGAAGAAACCACAGAATTGCCAACGATGGATGAGATACTCTATACCGGTGTCGGCAGCGTCGAAGAAAACCAACCCCAATATCCGTGGTTGTATTGGATCATCGGCGGAGCAGTGGTTGTGATTGGCGGACTTGTGACCGTAATTTTGGTAAAAAAGAAAAAAGAATAAATATCAAAATAAAACTACTTCTCTCTAAAACAGAGTCAAGCGTTGACTCCTCCCCCCAAAAATCGGTGTAGCATTACTACACCGATTTTTAAAATTTGATAAGGATTTTTGGCGTTTCGATTGTAAAAGAAGTGAAAGGACATCGTCAAATGATGTAAGGAGGAATATTTATGAAGAAAAAACTATTTTTACTGACAATGATCGCAGTTATTTTTTGCATTTCTTTATGTTCCTGTAACACGGATTTGCCGGAAACAAACGAACCGCCGGCACCCTCAATGCAACCGATAGAGCCTGACATTGAAACAACTCCGTCCGAGGACACCGAACCGGAAACGATAAAGCCGTCGTTTGTGGAGCCCCCGTCCGAAAAACTTCATACGTCGCCCGACGGCTCACAACAAATACTAACTTATGTGCAAAGCCGCGAAACCGCAAGCGGTGGTTTCTTACATTTTTATAAGGATACTGCCGGAAACCAATATTATTTTAACGGTGCAGGAACGTTTGTCGGGCATAAGCAAAGCGGCAAAGACAACTCATCTAAAGAACAAAAAAGCGAACAAGAAACGAAAGTTCAATTTAAACTGCCAACACCGCATGATCCACCCACAACGTATACCCGTCAGGCTCCTTGCTCGCCTGAAGAGCAGGCTGTCATTGATGCGGCTTACCGTTATGCCGCCAATGTTTACGGGGAAAAATATATGTCTAAATTCACTTACTCCAAAATGCTGATTAACGAAGCAACTAAATCCGCTGACGTTTTCTTTTATATTCGTTATAAAGAACGTATTTTTACGGAATGCTGTATCGTTACATTGTATGAAAATAAACCCGATTCCAGCAATGTTGTCATTTCCGGCAAAGGCATTGACGCCGATTTCGATCCAACACTTTTAAATGGTGTTGAAATTGATGAGTTGGAACAGTTTGCCGATCAAAAGGTAAAGGAAAAGTACGGAAGCAACTACCATTCTTATGAAATTGAGAACGATATTGTCGTTGTTCGTAACAATAGCGGAGGCTTTGATCTATGCGTGATTGCCAATATACAGACACAACCGGATCATGAGCCTTACCGCGAAAAATACTACTATCCCTTAAGCTAACCCTCTCTCAAAAAAGCAAAAGGAGGGCTTGCTACGCAAAACAGCCTTTTGTTTATAATGTTTTGTTAGCGCAGGGTGATTCCCATGGTAAACTGCAGTTTCTTTAGAATCTTATTTACATAACCGTCGATTTCCTCGCCGGTGAAGGCGTGATCGGTGGGCGCAAAGGTAAGGGAGAATGCCATACTCTTTTTACCCTCTCCGATTTTTTCACTGCGGAATATGTCAAACAGTTCAACACTTGAGAGGAATTTGCAACCCGACAGAATTGCCTTTTGCACCTCACCGCAGGTGACTTTTTCGTCTACCAACAACGCAAGGTCGCGCTGTTCGGTGACAAATTTGCTCAGCGGTGCATACACAAGGGTCTTGGCAGGCAACGTCTTTAAGAGCTGATAGTCAAGTTCTGCTACAAAGAGTGCTCTGTCAAACGCCAGTTCGTCGCAAATCTCGTGACTGACGGCACCCATCACACCGACCACTTGTTCATTACAAATAATCTCAGCGCAGATGCCGGGGTGGAGATAGGGGCGCGTGGCGGCGCGGTATTCAAAGGAAAGTCCCATTTGCTCAGCCACCGCTTCGGTTGCGGCTTTGAAGGTAAAGAAGTCTTCCCCATCGCCAAAAGCGCTGATAGAAAGTTTCTTATGTTCCTCGGGATAAGCGCTCAGCGGCAAACTGTCTGCCTCAAAGACATTGGCAATCTCGAAAAATCTGCCGTTCATATTGCCGCGTCTGAGGTTTCTGACGGCGGCGCGAATCATGGAGGGCACCAGTGTGGTGCGCATCAGCGAAAGGTCCTCACTGATAGGATTGCGCAGACGAATGGCTTTTCTCTCGGGTGCGTCTTCGGGAAGTTTGATCAAATCAAGATCGGCAGGCGAGAAAAAGCTATAAAAGATGGATTCATAATAGCCTTGGTCGCAAAGCGCATTTTTAAGAGAGAGTTCTGCCTTTTGCTCGGTGGTTCTGCCACCGGCAGTAACCGCTGCGGAGGGCAGGAAAGTAGAAACAATATGCTCGTAACCGTAGGAACGAATCAACTCTTCAGCAATATCCTGTTCGTGCGCATCAATGTCCTCACGATAAGCAGGAACCATCACGCGCAATGCATCCCCCTCAATCTCGGGCGCAAAATCCAGTGCCGAAAGGTGCGCAAGTACTGCCTCTTTGGGAATTTCAATGCCGAGAATCGCATAAATTTTACTAAGACTTAAGGTAAGCGGTTTTGCCTCATAACTTTCAGCAACGCTTGCTTCATCCTTACTGGAAGAAACGGTACCGCAACCAAGTGTTTCAATCAAGTTGAGTGCTCTTGCCATACCAAGACCCGTGGTGTAGGCATCCACGCCCTTTTCAAAACGGGCAGAGGAATCAGAGCTCTGACCGAGTGCTCGGGAGGTGCGACGAATATTGTCGCGCGCAAATTTGGCAGCTTCAAAGAGTACCTCTTTGGTGTCCTCTGTAATCTCAGAATTGAGTCCACCCATAATACCTGCGAGTGCTACCGGCTTTTTACCGTCACAAATCACGAGGTTCTCGTTTGTTAAAGTAAACTCTTTTTCATCAAGCGTCACAATTTTTTCGCCCTCTTCAGCACGACGGACAACAATTTTGTTTTCCTCCAGTTGACGAAGGTCAAAAGCGTGCATCGGTTGACCGAATTCTTTAAGAACATAGTTGGTAATATCAACTACGTTGGAAATGGAATTGATGCCAACCAGTGCGAGTCGTCTTTTCATCCACGCAGGTGAGGGAGCAATGGTAATATCACTGACATAGTGACCCATATAACGCGGACAAAGATCACCTGCCGTTACGGTAACGGAAAAATCAATGGTCTTGCCGCTTTCATTATAAGAAAGGTCGGGCATTTTAAAGGGTTTGTTCAGCGCGGCGGCAACCTCACGGGCAATGCCGACCATGCTTTGACAGTCGGGGCGATTGGCGGTAATCGCAATATCGAAAATCCAATCATCCAAACCTACAATTTCCTTTACGTCTGCACCAAGTGCACTGTCTTCGGGCAATTCAAGCAGACCGCAATAGCCCGCGCCTTGATACATATCCTCATTCAGTCCGATTTCAACACCGGAGCAAAGCATACCGTTTGACTCCACGCCGCGCAGTTTGCCTTTTTTGATGGTCATCACGCCCTCAATGGTCACGTGATCACGTGCAGTTGCATATACGGTGGCATCGGGCAAGGCAACGGGGTAAACGCCCCCTGCTTTTACGTTATCCGCACCGCAACAAATCTGATGGGTGCCCTTATCACCGCAATCCACCTGACAAACGTGCAGATGGGTATCGGGAATCGGTTCGAGAGAAAGCACTTTACCGACCACAACGCCGCTGATATCCGCGCCAAGCTCTGTGAGCTGCTCTACCTCAAAACCAACGTCAAATAATTTTTTCTCCAATTGCTGCGGAGTGATATCAATGTCAACATATTCCTTAAGCCAACTCAGTGGTGCCAGCATTTCTATTCCTCCCTACTTCTTAAACTGCTGAGCAAATCTGGTATCAGATTCATACAGCGCTTTGATGTTATTGATGCCGTATTTGAGCATAGCAATTCTCTCTACACCCATACCAAAGGCAAAGCCCGAATATTCGTCAGGGTCAATGCCGCAGTTTTCCAGTACGTGACGGTTGACAATACCGGCACCCAGTACCTCGATCCAACCTGTGCCCTTACACAGTTTGCATCCCTTACCGCCGCAAGCAAAACAGCTCACGTCAACCTCAACGCTCGGCTCGGTAAAGGGGAAATAAGAGGGGCGCAGTCTGGTGCTTACGCCTTCGCCAAAAATCTTTTGAGAGAAGG
This sequence comes from Eubacteriales bacterium, assembly GCA_045648705.1. GTDB lineage: Bacteria > Bacillota > Clostridia > Oscillospirales > QAKW01 > Firm-08. Next base: position 27,301 of record JAZROO010000001.1, read on the forward strand.
TATCCAACATACCCTTCAAATCGCACAGGGTGATGCCTTTATCCACCACCAGTCCCTCCATCTGATGAAACATCGGGGAATGGGTGGCATCATCGTCAGAACGGAACACCTTGCCGGGAGAGAGCATCTTAATGGGCGGTTTGCCCTGCTCCATTGCGTGAATCTGACCTGCGGAGGTCTGCGTTCTGAGCAAAAACTCCTCACTTAAATAGAAAGTGTCCTGCATATCACGGGCAGGATGGTCTTCGGGAGTATTCAGAGCGGTAAAGTTATAATAATCGTTTTCGATTTCTCTGCCCTCTAAAATTTCAAAGCCCATACCTGCAAAAATGTCAATCAGTTCACCCACCACGATAGTGTTGGGGTGCAGTCCGCCTGTGCTGACCTTTTTGGCAGGACAGGTAACGTCAACGCGCTCACGCTCGTTCTTGGCTGCCAGTTCCTTTTCTTTAACGCGTGTCTCTGCCGCCTCAAACTGCGCCATTGCCCAGTTTTTGACTTCATTGACCACTTTGCCCATTTCAGGGCGCTTTTCGGGAGCAACGTCTTTCATCCCCTTCATCAGTGCAGGGATTTTGCCCTCTTTGTTATCAAGATACTTTTTGCGGAATTCATACAGCGCCTCACCGGTAGTAAATGAACCGATCTGCGCCTCAATTTCCGCTTTAATTAAACGGATTTGTTCTTCCATATCTAAACTCCTTTACAAAATAAAAAACCTTTCACCCGACTTTACAGGGCGAAAGGCATAAAAAACTTTCCGTGTTACCACCTGAATTCCTGCCAAACGGCAGACACTCGACAAGTCTGTAACGGGACTTACCCGTGCAGGACTACTTTTCTTTCCCCCTGCCGACTCCAAAGCGAAACGCGCGTTTCTCCCACTTTTCTCTCCGCTTACAGCCGATGACGGAGATTCTCTTTAAAAGCGCTACGGGAAACGGCACTCTTTTTCAACGTCTTTAACTATTTTAGTATATCATATATTTTTAAATTTGCAAGGTTTTTTTGCATAGCTTTGCGCCGACTTGCATTTTTTGAAGAATTGTGATACAATAGGCGTATATTTTTTTGTTTTGAGGTAATTTATGAGAGAGAAAAAACTGAAAATTTTATCCATCATATATTTATCCGCCGCCTTTATCAATTTGGTAATTTGCGTATGGAACGTTATCATCCGCGGTCTGTTTGCTCCGGCGGTAGACATTCGGGGTGGCATTGGCGTTGCTATGGTTTGCGCCCTTGCAGTGCTCATTCAGTGTGTTCTGCTCGGACGTATCGGACTGGAACTGCGCCAAAAGTTCACGGCAAAGACTTTTAAAATGACACTGGCGCTCCTCGGAATCAGCCTGTTTTCATTGATGTTTTTGATGATCGGTCAATACGTCGTTATCCCTGCCCTGCTCGGAACGGCTTTACCGATTGTAACCTTATTCTTTATAAAATAAGTTGCGTGAAAACGCAACTTTTTTATTTGCCCGACCCGTTTCGACCTTTTACGCGATTGACAGTTTTTATCATTTGGAGTATACTGAATACAGCCCAAACGGAAAGGTGAAAAAATATGGAACGTTTAAAGCAATTGCGGCATTTGCGTCGGTTGACGCAGGTGGAAGTTTGCCGCGCCATTGATTGTCCGCGACCACTATATGCACTCATGGAGCAAGGTAAACTCACGCCCGGTGACAAAGAACTTGCCGCCCTTGCCAAGCTTTATAATGTTTCGGAGCAATATTTGCAAAGGATGTAAAAAATGATCAAACTGACTTTAAATGACAACTATGCTTTAATTGATCCCCAAGGCGCCCAGCTGATTGCCCTTTACCAAGGGCAGCGCAATCTTTTATGGGGCAGAGACCCTGCCGTCTGGGCGCAAAGTGCGCCGCTTTTGTTCCCCATCTGCGGCAGACTCAGAGATAAAACCTACTACCATAACGGTGTGGCTTATTCTATGGAGCCGCACGGATTTGCCAAACAGAGCACGTTTTCCATCAAAGCGCAAAGTGAGCAAAGCGTCACCCTTGCGATTTGTGACAGCGAGGAAACGCGCGTCTGCTACCCGTTTTCTTTTGAATTTGCCGTTACCTACACCCTGTCGCAAGACGGACTGGAGGTAACCTTTACCGTCACCAATCAATCCCCCGAAACCCTGCCCTTCTCGTTGGGCGGTCACTGGGGATTTGCACTGGAGCAAAGCCTTGAAGGATACACTCTGCATTTTGATGCACCGGTAACACTGGAGCGCGAGATTCTGGACGGTGCTTTCATTTCGGGACAAACCGAAGAACTTACCACCGTCGGCAACACCTTGCCGCTGAGCTACCACATCTGCGATAACGATACCTGGGTGATCCGCGATGCGCCGCGCGCCTGCACGTTGATGCAAGGGGACAAAAAAGTTGTCCGTCTGGAGTATCCCGATTCACCGCATCTGCTCATCTGGACCAAACCCGAGGCACGCTTTGTATGCCTTGAGCCTTGGAACGGTATGCCTGACGGCAAAGAAAGTACAGAGCTGAAAAACAAAGATTCCATTTGCCTGCTCGAAGCCAATGGCAAAGCCTCTTTTGTTCATAAAATTTTGTTTTAATGCACCAAGCAGGAACGGGAAAATCCGTTCCTGCTTCTTTATATAGGTAATGAATTGACAGAAAGTGTAAAATATGGTAATCTTTTAACACGAGAAAGGAAGTGCCGTATTCAAAAATGAAAACATTCTTTTTGAAACTCAGAGATACGCTCACCGCCACCAAAGCCCGCCGCATAATCGGTTGGGGTGCAAGTGGTTTTTTTGTGTTGTTTGTTTTCTTTTTGGTGGAAATGTATAACTATCGGTCGATTGCGCGTTTCGGTGTTTTTCTTCGGAATTTCCCCAAAAGTGCACTGCTCGGCATTTTGGTCGTCACCGTGATTTACGGTTTTCTTTTACTGCTCTGCCGCAAGGCTTGGATTGCCGCGCTGATTTCGGGAATTTTATGGCAGATTTGCGGCATTGTGCAATTTCTTAAAGTCGCGCTCAACGGTGACCCGTTTGTCCCGATGGATTTTACCATGACAAGTCAGATGGGCAGTCTTATGCAATTTGTAAACGTTCGTTTGCCTTGGTGGGCGTGGATTTTGCCGCTACTGCTTGCGGCATATATCCTTTTGCTTTGGGTTTGGAAATGCGAACTGCCAAAACGCAAGGGACTATACCTGCGCATTGCAGGATGCATTATTTTACCGACCCTGCTTGTCGGCTTTCTGCACCCCAAGTACGCTCCCAAAAACTTTTCGTTGTTTGGCATGAGCTATATGGATGCCGCCCTGCAAAGCAGTAACTACCGCGCCAACGGATTTGTCGGTGCTTTTTATCTCAATATTGCCACAATGTCGGTCAGTGAGCCGGAAGAATACAGTGAGGAAACCGTAACCAACCTCCTTGCCGACCATCCTGCGACCGAGGCGGAAAACAAGCCCGACGTTATCGTCTTTTTATGCGAGAGTTTTTGGGACGTCAGAAAACTTCCCGGCACCACCTTTTCTGAAAATCCCATGTATTTTTACGACGAACTTTGCGCCAGAGAAAATGCTTACAGCGGCACTCTGTTTTCCACTGCCATCGGCGGCGGCACGGTCCGCACGGAATTTGACGTGCTGACAGGACTGTGTTCCGACTTTTTGCCCTCCGGCGCCTCCCCCTACATTTATGCCAAAGAAAATTTACCGACCCACATTTCCCTCTTTAAAGACGAGGGCTACACCACCTTGGCAATGCACCCTTACGACAAAAAGTTTTACACTCGCGAGAAAGCCTATCCCTATTTGGGCTTTGATCGTTTTTACGGTGAGGGAGAAATCATTGAAATGTTGGGCGGTGAAGACAAGGTAAAACGGGAGCGCGGTTATGTCAGTGACGACAGTTTTGTCGACTCCCTCATTATGCAACTTGAAGAGCAAGGAGACGCGCCCACCTTCCTGTTTGCACTCTCTATGGAAAACCATCAAACCTATTATCCGCTAAACGAGTATGAAATCGACGTTGAAAACCAAAAGCTAAACGAAGAACTTTTGGGAGCTGTGAGCACCTATACGCAAGGCGTGTATCATTCCAACCACGCTTTGAAAAAGCTCATCGAATATATTGATCACCGAGAAAAAGACACCGTGCTCATTTTCTTTGGTGACCATCTGCCCACCCTTGGCGCCAATCACGCTTCTTACAAAGCAACCCAAATGTTTGACCCCGAAGAAAATAATACCGAAAACAATAAAACCATGTACGGTACTCCGTTTGTAATTTACGGCAACTACCCTCTGCAAAAAGACGTTATGAAAAACACCGGAAACGAGCTGAGCGACTACTATCTGCTCAGCAAAGCTGCCGAGCTCTCTGGCACGGCGCGCAGTCCGTATATGAATTGGTTGTTAAGTCAGTACGATGCCATTCCTTATATCAACGACCGACTTGCCATCCCCACAACCGAGAAAATCATCGAATTTCGTAACACCCAACAGATTTTAACCTACGACCGTTTGGTCGGCAATCGCTTTTCGCAAAAATAAAGGAGCAAATTTATGATTATTTTAGACGAAATCAAAATGGGGCTTTCCGCCAAAGCGCCCGAACTTGAAAACTTAAAAAAAGCGCTTGGTGTGGATGCCGCCAAAACCAAGCTGGAAGAGCTAAACGCGCAAAGTGAAGCCCCTGATTTTTGGGACGATCTGGAAAAATCTCAAACCGTCTTAAAGCAAATCAAAAACCTCAAAAACACCATTGAGGGTTATGAGTCTTTGCAAACGCGCTTTGATGATCTGGAGGCGATGATCGAACTGGCAGAAGAGGATGAGGACGATTCTCTGCTAACAGATATCGGCCAAGAATACGATGCTTTCGAAGCAGCACTGGCAGAGGAAAACCTCAAGGCACTGCTTTCGGGAGAATACGATCAATGCAACGCCATTTTGACCTTCCACGCAGGTGCAGGCGGCACCGAGGCGCAGGATTGGGCAGAAATGTTATATCGTATGTACACCCGTTATGCCCAACGCCACGACTTTAAAATCACCGTGCTTGACTATCTGGACGGTGAAGAAGCCGGCATCAAAAGCGCCACCATTCAAATCGAGGGTCAATATGCCTACGGTTATCTCAAAAGTGAGATGGGTGTGCACCGCTTGGTGCGTTGTTCCCCCTTTGATTCCAGCGGCAGACGGCATACCTCCTTTGCTTCTCTTGAAGTTGTTCCCGAAATTGAAAACGATGCCGAGGTTGAAATTTTGGACGATGAAATCCGTGTAGACACCTACCGCGCCAGCGGCGCCGGCGGTCAGCACGTTAACAAAACCAGTTCCGCCATCCGCATCACCCACCTGCCGACCGGCATTGTGGTCACCTGTCAGAATGAGCGCAGTCAGCACAAAAATCGCGATATGGCAATGAAAATGCTCAAAAGTAAACTGCTTCAGATCAAAGAAAGAGAGCATCTGGATAAAATCAGTGACATCAAGGGTGATATGATGCAAATCGGTTGGGGCTCTCAGATCCGTTCCTACGTATTTATGCCTTACACCCTTGCCAAAGACCACCGCACCGGTCACGAAAACGGTAATATCAATGCCGTGATGGACGGTGATATTGATGCCTTTATCACCGCTTATCTGATTCATATGCAACAATCCGAAAACTAAGGCTTTATCCCGTAAGAAAGTTTCTTACGGGATATTTTAATTTTTTAACCAATTCTACCTTTTTCGACACATTGTCGCTTGTTAAAACGCTATAATATTGTCATCAAAACCAAAATCAAAGGAGCAATATAAGTATGAATGAACGACAAGATATTACCATCTTAACCGCCACAAGCGAGGAAAACAGTATCGACCGCAATATGTTGGAGGGTCTCGGCTACCGCCTGTTGCCGCACGTGCAAGACGGACTGGATGCCTTGCAAACCATTTTGGAAAAACGACCGGACGTGGTGATGTGTGAAGTATTTTTACCGGGTCTGGATGCACTGGGAATGCTGGAAATTTTAAGAGAAAAAGCCTATCGCGGTGTTGTTATTTGCCTTTCTTCCTGCCCCAACGACATTTTGGCAGAACGGCTGATGCAAAACGGTGCCGCCTATTTTCTCGTCCGACCTTTCGGCTATGAGTACCTTGCCAAACGCATCGACCTGATGGTGCGCGAAAAAAGCGAAATGCGCCCTGCCACCTATAGCGTCGCCCCGCAGATCAACGACAAATTCGACCTTGAAAACTGCGTTTCGGAGCTGATGCGACAGATCGGTGTGCCGGCGCATATCCGCGGCTATAAGTACATCAGACAAGCCATTTTACTGTCACTGGAAGATGGTGAAATGCTCAACGCCATCACCAAACAACTCTACCCCACCGTCGCCAAAACCTATAAAACCACACCCTCACGCGTGGAACGCGCCATCCGCCACGCCATTGAGGTGGCATGGACCCGAGGCGACATCGAGGTGCTGACCTCGATGTTCGGTTACACCGTAAAAACCTCCAAAGGCAAACCCACCAACGGAGAATTTATCTCCATGCTCACCGACCGCCTGCGCCTGAGCCTCAAAATAGACTAAATCCCACCCAAAAAGCCGACAGATTTTCTCTGTCGGCTTTTTATATTGCAATCCGTTGCAACAATATGGTAAAATATAACTGAACAATATTGTAACAAACACAAGGGAACCGTCCCTCTGTGTTCTTTTAGATTTAACGGGACTTACTAATCAAAACCCTGATGATTCTATAGGTGTAGGTATAGTCTCAACATCATTTTATTGTGCACAATGGGAATATAAAAACACAACTATTTGTGCTGGTGAATTTTTAAAAAGTGACAAAGGCTTTATGTTTTCCGATGACAGAGTTTGCCATGCTTTTTCCTTTACTATTTGGGAACCATCAATCACTCAAAAAATTGGACCTGGGTCGTTAACGATAAGCATTTCTGTTGGTAGCATAGGATCTTCTATGGATTATCAAAAAAATCACCTAATAAGCACCAACGTATTTGGCCCCGTCTCCATAAAATATACCTGGTAATAAATGCTTCATAATAATTATAGAAAGGAATATTATAAATATGAAACATAAAATATTAAAATATTGCTTGTGTTTAATTTTAACTTCGCTTACATTAACTTGTTTAAGTGGTTGCCAACTTATATATGGTAGACTCTTTGTGGAAACAAAAGACATAAATGGTGAAGAGGACACCTCACTTGCCGTGTTTACCGATGAAGATATTTGTACCGAAACCACCGAAAATTTTTGCTTTTCATATCTTGTTGAAGCAACTGGAGAAAAATCTTTTGCAGAAAAAGATTACCTTTGGGACGGTGACAATGTCTCTGCAATAGCGGCAACCAAATGTTCCGGAAAAGTAATCGTACAACTCACCTATGGAAAAACCGATGTTATCAAATTTACGGTGGACCCCAAACTCACCCAAGGAAATCTGCGAATCGTTCTTTTAGACCAAGAATATAACATATTGCACGATTTTTCCACTCATCAAAAGTCTTCTTTTGAAGTAAGTGATGCCAAGGGAAAAGAGTTCGAAATTCGCGCCATAGGAGAAAGCGCTCTATTTGAAATCATTGCACAGCGAGAATTTAAATAACACAAGGGGACGGTTCTGTTGTGTTGACAAAAACACAAAGCGCTGACCAACACAAGGGGACGGTTCTATGGAACACAAGGGGACGGTTCTATTGTGTTGCGACAGTGATTTTTCCGACCTGCTCACAAGCTATACCAAGGAATTTGCTGACGGAACCGTACAAACGAACACCTATGTCTATGACAACTTTGTAAATCCGACTAAAATCACCAAAACCGTAGGAACAAATGAAATTGTATGGAAACTTGTCTGGCAACACGGTCGTCAGCTCGATAAGATCACTGACGAAAACGACAATGTGATCGTCGAATATGATTACGACGAAAACGGTCTGCGTACCTACAAAAAGCAAGCCGACGGCAGTGAGCATTTCTACTATTATAGCGGCTCTCGTCTGGAGTTTGTTAAAATCTTAGATGCAAACGGCGACTTGACATGTTCTATGCGTTACATTTATAATAGTAGTGGTCAGGCAGAGTATATCCTCTACCGCGGCGCAAACTACGCTACCGCCAAGCAATACGCCCTCTTTTACATCCTGCGCGACTCCGAGGGCAAGATTCACAAGCTGTTGCAGGTGCGCAAGAAAAGCGGCTCCGGCGTGGCGGCAATGCTGGAAGAATCCGTCATTTACCACTACGACCCCTACGGCAAGCTGCTCCAAGTGGAACAGCCAAAAGGCGACGTCGTTGGTAACTATAACCCCCTCATCTACAAGGACTACGTTTACGATTTTGATACCGAGCTCTACTACCTCCAAAGCCGCTACTACGATGCGGAAGTTGGGCGGTTTTTGAATGCGGATGCATTTGCCAGTACCGGTCAAGGTGTTATCGACACCAATATGTTTGCGTATTGTGGGAATAATCCTATTAGCCGGCAAGATTCTAACGGAGCATTTTGGAAAGAAATAGGAAATTTCTTCTCGAATGCTTGGAAAGGAATTAATACATGGGCAAAGAATACTTTTGGAGCAGGAAGTTCAACAACTGCAACAATAGCAAAAATTGAAACACAAGTAATTCCAGATCCATCACCTATCACAATAAAAACTGGTACCAAATCCACTCAAACGGTATCGCAATATGGTAATACATCAAAACTTATCTCGGTTTATGCAAATCAAGATGTACAACACCCCGTGTTATCATCCACAGCCGGTGTAAATATCAACATAGCTGATTTTACTTTGAATATAAGTGTAGGTCTTGATAACATTGGCGTTTCTGGTTCATTATCGAATGCTAATACAACAAATAGTTTTGGAGTAAAAGTAAATTTGTCAGAATTTAAACTTGGTTTAGAAGGTTCTACAGCAATTCAATGGGACAACACAACCGAAACCACCTATACAAATGCAAGTGTTAGCGGGTGGGCTATTATAGCATTGTATTACTTTCTAAATACAGGGGAATATGTAGAGTCCCCATCCGCTTATGCATACTAACAGGAGATAAAATATAATGTTTAGTTTTATTAGATTGATTATCGCTTGTGTTTTTTTTGTATGTTCAATTATAGCCATAAAAAAACACAAAACAATTCGCAAACATATACAATATATTGTTGTTACACTGATATCAGTAACATTGATTATAGTGACAGCATTTTTGCCTTTTGAAAATCTTTTTATAACTTTTGATTCTCCTAAAGATGCTTATGAGTACTATAATTTTGGCAAGTCTAATATTCAGTTAGTAATAGAAGGCAATAACTGTGATTTTCTTGTTGATTGCAAAAGTGATTTTGAAACATATTTGATTGTACCAAAAACTACAGATGGCTGGAAAATCGGTATTGGATCAAATACTAAAAGAATAGTTCAAAAATTCTCCAAGGGTATCACTGTATATGTTTATCAATACAAAAATACAAATGATTATTTCATAACTATTCTTGATACAAACGGTGAAAAAACAACTGTATTTGATGATAACAATACTGAATTTTTTTCATTAGAAAAATATAATAATATTCTTGGGAAAACATTTTTTACTTATTATGCACACATTTCTAACTTAAATTCAGGATATCGCATAATAGTAAACGGCAACGAAATAATACTGTAAAAACACAAGGGGAAAACACAAGGGGACGGTTCTATTGTGTTGACAAAAACACAGGGGGATGGTTCTGTGTGTTGAAAACTGTGAGCTCCGCGAGGGCGGCAAACTGTGCGACATTGCTCCCACCATGCTCAAACTGCTGGGACTTGAAAAGCCTGCCGAAATGACCGGCACTTCCCTGATTAAATAAGGAATATACTTCTTACCCCAAAAAGCCGACAGATTTTCTCTGTCGGCTTTTTATATTGCAATCCGT
>JAZROO010000002.1:0-3885 GCA_045648705.1 Eubacteriales bacterium
CTTTTATTTGATATTCTATTTTAAAATAATGATCGAGGTAAAGTCATGAACTACATTTTAGCTTCCGCATCCCCCAGACGAAAAGAATTATTTGCACAAATCAGTAAAGAGTTTAAGATACTGCCCTCGGATATCGAGGAAATTATTCCTGAAAATGTGGAGATTGAAAAAGTCCCCGAAATTTTAGCGGAGCAAAAAGCAGCCGATATAGCAAAGCGCTATCCTGATGCAATTGTGATCGGTGCGGATACAGGGGTATTCATTAACGGAAAAATGTTAGGAAAACCCACCGACCGAAAGGATGCCAAAGCGATGCTTAGTCTTCTTTCCGGCAACACGCACAAAGTTATTACCGGTTGCAGTATTCAGCAAGGAGAGCGCAAACTGAACTTCAGTGAAGTTACAGAGGTGACTTTCTATCCGCTCAGTGATGAAGAGATCGAAAATTATGTTGCAAGCGGTGAATGTGACGACAAGGCAGGAAGCTACGGAATTCAAGGCAAAGGAATGCTGCTGGTTAAAGAAATCAAGGGTGATTATTTCAACGTGGTAGGATTACCCGTTGCCAGACTTAACCGTTTCCTACTCGAATTTACCAAATAAAACAATACCCCACAAATCATTTGATTTGTGGGGTTTATTTTATTCATCTTCGTCTTGGTCAGGAATGGTTTTGGTTACTTTTACTTTTACAATGCGGTGCACTTCAATTTCGGCAACCTCAAAGTGCAGGTTTTCGTAAGCCAACGTGTCCCCCTCCTCAGGAAACTCGTCCATCTGCTCCATAATCCAACCACCGAGAGAAACGCTCTCAGTTTCAAGTTCAATATCAAAAAAGTCACAAAAATCTTCAACCGGTACAGCACCGTCTACCAAATACGTATCGGCTTCCAGCATCTTGAAATCTTCTATAACTTCATCGTGCTCATCCCAAATGTCACCAACCAATTCTTCCAGAATGTCTTCCATGGTAACAATACCGTAGGTGCCGCCATACTCATCCAGTACGACCGCCATATGAGATTTGCTGATCTGCAGTTGTTTTAAAAGATCGTCAATCTTACCGCTACGCTGTATAAATGCCGGTTCACTGATAATTTCTTTAAGCGGTTTTTTGGTGAGTTTTCCGTCTTCATAAAGGTCTTTTTGGTGAATTACACCGATAATGTTATCAATGCTCTCCTCGTATACGGGCAAACGCGAAAAACGCGTTTGGGTAAACATCTTTGCAATTTCCATTCGGTCGGTATCAATCGGCACCGCCTCAATGTCAACACGGTGGGTCAACACGTCTTCTGCCGTGCGTTCACCAAACTCAATGGCATTACGAAGCAGTTCACCCTCTTCTTCATCGATAGAGCCTTCTTGCTGAACTTCTTCAACAAACATCAGCAGTTCATCCTGCGACATTTTGCCCTCATCGTCAGATTTAATAAAGAGCGATACCAACTTCTTCCACATAGAAAAGATAAAGTTAAGGGGTGCAAACAACCCTAAAAGCAACCTGATGAGCGGCGTTGCAAACATCGCAAATTTTTCAGGCATATCCTTGGCAATGCTTTTGGGCGTGATTTCACCGAAAATCAAAACAACGATGGTAGACACGATTGTGGAAACGGTTGCGCCAACGTCCTGATTGTTGTTCAAAATATTCACAAAAAACAACGTAGACAAAGATGCAAGTGCAATGTTCACAATGTTGTTTCCAATCAGAATGGTGGAAAGCAATTTATCGTATTTCTCTGAAACTTCCAACGTTTTGGCGGCTTTTTTATCGCCCTTTTCTGCCATGGTTTTCAGTTTGGTTTTATTAAGTGAAGAAAATGCTGTTTCCGTTGCCGAAAAGTATGCTGACGAAATCAAGCAAAACAGCATAATGAGTATTGTAGTTGTATAATTCATAAAAATTCTCCTGTAAATAACTGTTTATATTCATTCCTGTTTTTCATTCGTCAACTGCGAAGAAAACGCAAAAAGGCATACCTGTACCCAATCACACGGTACAGATATGCCGTATATAAACTTTTAGAACATAAACAGTTATCGCAGTCGCTACTGTCGCTATCCATGTTGAGTGTTACTTCCTTTCCAATAATCAATGAGAATTATACCGCAAGAAAGTTCATTTGTCAATAGTTACTTATCATCCGTTTCCTTTGCTTTCATCAGATCACGAATTTCAGTAAGTAAAGAAAGCTCGGTATCGACAGCAACTTCCTCTTCTGCCTTTTCCTCTTCGACTTCTTTTTTCTTAAGTGCTTCCAATTTCTTTTGAGCAGTCATCATCATTCGCAAGATCACAAAGATAGAAAATGCGATAATCAGAAAGTCAAGCACTGTTTGCAAAAAGTCACCGTAGAGAACTGCTATCTCAGGCGCAACTTCCACACCGTTTTCAACCACGGCAGTGTGAATAACCCACTTTAAATCGGTAAGTGCGGCATCCCCCGTGATCAGTGAGATCAAAGGCGTGATAACGTCATTTACAAGTGCTGTTACAATTTTGCTGAAAGCACCGCCGATAACAACACCGACAGCCATATCCAGTATATTACCCTTCAAAGCAAATGCCTTAAAATCTGCAAAAAATTGTTTTACTTTCATTTGTTTTCTCCTTTTGTTACTTTTCTATAACATTATAACCTTGATTGGTAATAACTTCAACAATTATTTTCTCTGAGAGTTCTTCTTTTAAAATAACCTCTACCTTTTTCTCGGTGTGCGATGCCACTACACTTTCGACTTGCGGCAATGCCTCAAGCGCGTTTTTAACATGAGCTTCACAATGAGGGCACATCATACCCTCCACTTTAAATGTTTTCTTCATTTTCTTTTCTTCCTTTTCTGCAGTTTCCTGCCGTATTTTATGTTTGGGTTTAAAGAGATTCAGTCGCAATGCATTGCTGACCACGCAAAAGCTTGACAAACTCATTGCCGCCGCACCGACCATGGGGCTGAGTTGCCAACCCAATATATCGGAAAATACGCCCATTGCAAGCGGAATACCAATCATATTATAAATAAATGCCCAAAACAGATTTTCTTTAATATTTCGAAGAGTGGCGCGACTGAGTCGGATGGCAGTTACCACGTCCATCAAAGAACTTTGCATCAGCACCACGTCTGCCGCATCAATGGCAATATCCGTTCCCGTGCCGATGGCAATGCCGATATCTGCCGCCATCAGTGCAGGGGCATCGTTGATGCCGTCCCCTACCATTGCGGTCGTCTGCTTTTTACAAAGGGAGGCGATTTCTTTTTGTTTACCCTCGGGCAAAACTTGGGCAATCACTTGCTCAATCCCCGCTTTTTTGGCAATAGCATTGGCAGTCTTTTGATGATCGCCTGTCAGCATAATAACAGAGATGCCCATCTTTTTAAGTTGCTCTACTGCTACGGCACTGTCGTCTTTTAATACATCTGCCACCGCAATCATACCAATCAGTGCCGAATCGTAAGCAAAGTATATGGGCGTTTTTCCCTGACTTGCCAACTCATCTGCCACCTTAAGAAGTGCCGTTGGCGGCTCAACGTATTGCCCAACAAATGCAAGATTACCGCCTATAAGATGTTTATCATTTAACTTTGCCATAAGACCGTTACCTGCAAAAACCTGAAACTCGCTCACTTGTTGCAGTTTGACAGCGTCACTTTCCGCCCGACGAACAATAGCACGTGCCAGTGGGTGTTCACTTTTATATTCAAGGGCATAGGCAAAAGATAGGAGTTGTTGTTGTGAATATCCGTCACTCAGAATAATATCCGTTACCTCAGGTTGTCCCAAAGTAATGGTGCCCGTCTTGTCCAGTGCCACGGCAGTTACCTTACCGGTTTGTTCCAGTGCCGTTGCACTTTTAAACAAAATACCGTTTTTGGCACCGACAC
>JAZROO010000003.1:0-29435 GCA_045648705.1 Eubacteriales bacterium
TATAACCAGAGGCCGGTTGTGTACAAGGGCGACCGTGTCGAGGAAGGCGAAGTCATTGCGGACGGCGCTTCCACGTCGAACGGCGAACTCGCGCTCGGCAAGAATCCGCTGATCGGATTCATGACGTGGGAAGGCTACAACTATGAGGACGCGGTTCTTCTGAGTGAGCGTCTGGTCATGGATGATGTCTATACTTCCATTCATATTGAGGAGTATGAGGCAGAGTCCAGAGATACCAAGCTTGGACCGGAGGAGATCACCCGTGATGTTCCCGGTGTCGGCGAAGAAGCCCTGAAGGATCTGGACGAGCGCGGTATTATCCGTATCGGTGCTGAGGTTCGCAGCGGTGATATTCTGGTTGGTAGAGTTACCCCCAAGGGTGAAACCGAACTGACCGCAGAAGAAAAACTGCTTCGTGCCATCTTTGGTGAAAAAGCCAGAGAAGTGCGTGACACTTCTTTGAAGGTACCTCACGGTGAATACGGTACCATCGTTGACATCAAAGTATTTACTCAAGAAAACTCCGACGAGCTTTCTCCCGGTGTTAATAAAGTTGTTCGCGTTTATATCGCTCAAAAGAGAAAGATTCAGGTCGGCGATAAGATGGCAGGTCGTCACGGTAACAAGGGTGTTATCTCCCGCGTATTGCCGCAAGAAGATATGCCGTTCTTGCCTGATGGTACTCCGCTGGATATCGTTCTCAACCCCTTGGGCGTTCCTTCACGTATGAACATCGGTCAGGTGCTGGAAGTTCATCTCGGCTATGCCGCAAGAGCACTTGGCTGGAAGATTATGACACCTGTATTTGACGGTGCTTCCGAGGCAGACATTCGTGAATGCTTGAAGAAGGCAGGTCTGAGAGAAGACGGTAAGAGCGTCCTCTATGATGGTCGTACCGGTCAACCCTTTGACAACCCCGTTACCATCGGTGTTATGTATTATCTGAAGCTTCATCACTTGGTTGATGATAAGATTCATGCTCGTTCCACCGGTCCTTATTCTTTGGTTACTCAGCAACCTTTGGGTGGTAAAGCCCAATTCGGTGGCCAGAGATTTGGTGAAATGGAAGTTTGGGCACTGGAAGCTTACGGTGCCGCTTATACCTTGCAGGAAATTTTGACAGTTAAGTCCGACGACGTTGTCGGTCGTGTCAAGACCTATGAGGCAATCGTTAAGGGTCAAAACGTACCCACTCCCGGTATTCCTGAGTCCTTTAAAGTTCTGGTTAAAGAGTTACAAGCTCTCGGTCTGGACTTCAAGGTACTCTCCAAGGATATGGAAGAAATTGACCTCAGAGAAACCTTCGAGGATGACGATGATTTGTATAACGATCAGTACAAGAAGGTTATGGGTGGCGATGTTGCTGTTGACGCTGAAATCCAAGCAGAGTTTTCTTTGCAGGATGAAAACGGTGATCCCATCTCCGATGAAACAGCAGGCGAGGATTTTGATAACTAATTTTGAAAGGAGCCGGAATAATGGAATTTAATGCTTTTGAAGCAATAAAGATCGGGCTCGCTTCTCCCGATAAAATCAGAGAATGGTCTTACGGTGAAGTTTTAAAACCGGAAACCATCAACTATAGAACGCTCAAACCCGAAAAAGACGGTTTGTTTTGTGAAAAAATCTTTGGTCCCACAAAGGACTGGGAGTGCCATTGCGGCAAATACAAAAGAATTCGTTACAAGGGTAAAGTCTGCGACAAGTGCGGTGTTGAAGTGACCCGCGCCAAAGTGCGTAGAGAAAGAATGGGTCATATCGAACTGGCAACTCCCGTTTCTCACATCTGGTATTTCAAAGGAATTCCTGCCAGAATGGGACTTATGCTGGATATGTCTCCCAAGGATCTTGAAAAGGTTCTTTATTTTGATTCCTATATCGTCGTGGATGCCGGTGATACTCCTTTGATGAAAAAGCAGATCATCTCCGACCGCGAATATTTGGAACTCCAAGAGAGATACGAAGATGATTTCCGCGCCGGAATGGGTGCGGAAGCCATCAAAGAATTGCTTGCAGAAATCGATCTGGAAGCTCTGGCTGTAGAACTGAAAGAGGAATTTGAGACTGCTACCGGTCAAAAGAGAGCAAGACTTGCAAAACGTATTGAAGTTGTTGAAGCTTTCCGTCAATCCGGTAACCGTCCCGAGTGGATGATTCTGGATGCAATTCCGGTTATTCCTCCGGATCTGCGTCCGATGGTACAGCTCGACGGTGGCAGATTTGCTACCTCTGACTTGAATGACTTGTATCGTCGTGTTATCAACCGTAACAATCGTCTGAAGAGATTGTTGGAGTTGGGCGCACCTGACGTTATCGTTCGCAACGAAAAGAGAATTCTGCAACAAGCGGTTGACGCTTTGATTGACAACGGCCGTCGTGGACGTCCCGTTACCGGTCAGAACAACCGTCCGCTCAAATCTCTGTCGGATATGCTGAAGGGTAAGCAAGGTCGTTTCCGTCAAAACTTGCTTGGTAAACGTGTTGACTATTCAGGCCGTTCGGTTATCGTTGTCGGTCCCGAACTGAAGATTTATCAATGCGGTCTTCCCAAGGAAATGGCAATCGAACTCTTTAAGCCTTTCGTTATGAAGAAGCTGGTTGCAGACGGTTTGGCAACTAACATTAAGTCTGCCAAGAAAATGGTTGAAAAACTTCGTCCTGAAGTTTGGGATGCACTGGATAACGTTATCAAAGAGCATCCTGTAATGCTCAACCGTGCACCTACACTTCACCGCCTTGGTATTCAGGCATTTGAGCCTGTTTTGGTTGAGGGTAGAGCACTCAAACTGCATCCGCTCGTATGTACCGCTTTCAACGCCGACTTTGACGGTGACCAGATGGCTGTACACGTACCGTTGAGCGCAGAGGCACAGGCTGAAGCAAGATTTTTGATGCTTTCTGCCAACAACCTGCTCAAACCGCAGGATGGTCGCCCCGTTGCCGTTCCCACACAGGATATGGTTCTTGGTTCTTACTACCTTACTATTATTAAGGAAGATGAGCCCGGCGCCGGCAAGGCATTTAAGAACGTTGATGAAGCCAAACTGGCTTATGACGTTGGTGCTATCGGCTTGCACGCTCCCATCAAGGTGCGTATGAGCAAAGAGATTGACGGTGAAGTTCGTAGCGGTATCATTGATACCACTATCGGTAAATTGATCTTTAACCAACCCATTCCGCAAGATCTGGGCTTTATAGATCGCAGCATTCCCGGCAATGAGTTTAAACTTGAGGTTGACTTCTTGGTTACCAAGAGCGGCCTTAACAAAATTGCAGATCGTTGTATCCGTGTTCACGGTTGCACTGAAACTGCTGAAATTCTTGACGCAATCAAAGCACAGGGTTACAAGTTCTCCACCCGCGGTGCCATTACGGTATCTTGCGCGGATATGAGCGTTCCGCCCGAAAAAGAAGAATTGATTGCTGAAGCAGAAGTTAAAATCAATAAGATCACCACTGCTTATCGTCGCGGTTTGTTGACTGACGAGGGCAGATATAAGAACGTTATTGATACATGGAACGAAACCACCAAAAAAGTTACCGATGCTCTGCAGAAGAACTTGGATGAGTTTAACCCCATCTATATGATGGCAAACTCCGGTGCTCGTGGTTCCATGAACCAGATCAGACAGCTTGCCGGTATGCGTGGCTTGATGGCCAACACCTCCGCTAAAGCCATTGAAGTTCCGATTCGTGCCAACTTCCGTGAAGGCCTGAACGTTATGGAATACTTCATTTCCTCCAGAGGTGCCCGTAAGGGTATGGCGGATACCGCTTTGAGAACTGCTGACTCGGGTTATCTGACTCGTCGTTTGGTTGACGTTTCTCAAGAGGTTATCATTCGCGATCTGGATTGCGGCAGTGAACAAGGTATCCTTGCCTGTGACATCGTCGAAGGTGGCGGTATCATCGAAGGTATGAAGGATAGATTGGTCGGCAGATACTTGGTTCGTGATTTTGTGGATGAGGCCGGCGAAGTTCTGGTTTCCAAAGACAAGATGATGGACGAGAAAGATGCTGATACCATCGTTGCAACCGGCGTAAAAGAAGTTGAGATTCGTTCCACACTTACTTGCCGTCTGCGTCATGGCGTTTGTGCCAAGTGCTACGGTGCCAACATGGCAAACGGTAATTCCGTTAACGTCGGTGAGGCTGTCGGTATTATTGCTGCTCAGTCCATCGGTGAGCCCGGTACTCAGTTGACGATGCGTACCTTCCATACCGGTGGTGTTGCATCTGCTGAAGATATTACACAGGGTCTTCCCAGAGTTGAGGAACTCTTCGAGGGCCGTAAGCCGAAGAAAACCGCAATTCTTGCTGAGGATGAGGGTATCCTGACAACAGAGGATGAGGGTAACATCAAACGTGCCACCATCCGCAACACCAAGACCGGTGAAGAAAAGCAGTTTATGATTCCCTTCGGTATCAAGTATAAACAAGAATTGGAAGGCACCCAGGTTGCCAAGGGTGAGATTATCACCGACGGTGTACCCAATCCTCACGATATTCTGCGTCTCAACGGTGACATTGCCGTTCAGGATTACCTCATCAAAGAGGTTCAGAAGGTTTATCGTATGCAGGGTGTTGACATCAATGATAAGCATATCGAAGTTATCGTTCGTCAGATGATTAAGAAGGTACGCATCATTGAGCGCGGTGCAACTGATTTCTTGGTTGGCTCACTTGCTGACCGCTATGAAGTCGATGCCGCCAATGCCGCCATTCGTCAGCGTATTGAGGATGGGGAACAGGGCTTGAGTGAAGCAACCTACGAGATAATTCTCCTGGGTATCACCAAAGCCGCACTGGCCACCGATTCCTTTATGTCCGCCGCCTCCTTCCAGGAGACCACCAGAGTTCTCACCGATGCCGCAATTCACGGTAAGGTTGACCATCTGCTCGGACTTAAGGAAAACGTTATTATCGGTCGTCTGATTCCTGCAGGTACAGGTCTTTCGATGTATCGCAACGTAGAACCGGAAATCGCATCTCCCGAAATTGAGAACGATGATACCTTCTCAACTGAAAAAGTTGCAGCCGGTATGCAAGAAAATGCTTGACATCTTGACCAAAATATGTTAATTTAATATTTGGTGCCGTCTGTGCACTGAAAAGTAAATAGCCTGTCAGAGTTTCGACAGGCTATTTACTATGCTGATTGTTGGATATTTTTGTATAAAAATATCTTCAATATAAATAATATAGAAGGAGGTGCCATATGCCTACATTTAACCAGCTCGTCAGAAAAGGTCGTGAGATGTCTGAAAAGAAGTCTACCGCCCCTGCTTTGAACAGAGGACTGAACTCTTTGCGCGGTCGTGCAATCCAGAGCAATTCTCCTCAAAAGCGCGGTGTTTGCACTGCTGTTAAGACCTCTACTCCTAAGAAACCTAACTCTGCTCTGAGAAAAATCGCCAGAGTTCGTCTGACCAACGGAATGGAAGTTACTTCCTATATTCCCGGTATCGGTCACAACCTGCAAGAGCATAGCGTGGTTTTGATTCGTGGCGGAAGAGTTAAGGACTTGCCCGGTGTGCGTTATCACATCATTCGCGGTACTCTGGATACTCAGGGTGTTGCCAATCGTTTGCAGTCCCGCTCCAAGTACGGTGCAAAGAGACCCAAGGCCGGCAAATAAGACCGTGCCAACAACTGTTTTTTAAATTGATTTACCCAATTTAAAAGCAAAAACTGCTTTTAGAGTGTTTATATATATAAACCTCTTTAAGCTGACGGAGGCTTTGCCTTCGAGTACCTAAGAGATCATATTTAATAATGAAGGAGGGAAGAACATGCCTAGAAGAGGTTTTGTCCCCAAGAGAGATGTTTTACCCGATCCCGTCTACCAAAGTAAGTTGGTTACCAAGTTGATCAACAACATTATGTATGACGGTAAGAAGGGTGTTGCTCAAAAGATCGTTTATGATGCTTTTGAAGCTGTTAAAGAAAAGACCGGTAAGGAGCCCCTGGATGCTTTCAACGAGGCTATGGAAAACATTATGCCCCAATTGGAAGTTAAAGCACGCCGTGTAGGTGGTGCTAACTATCAGGTTCCGATCGAGGTTAGACCTGAAAGACGTCAGACCCTGGGTCTGCGTTGGATCACCGCTTATTCCAGAGCCAGAAACGAAAGAACTATGGCTGAAAGACTTGCGGGCGAGATTATGGATGCTTGCAACGGTACCGGCGGTGCTGTTAAGAAGAAAGAAGATACACACAAAATGGCTGAGGCTAATAAGGCCTTTGCTCATTACAGATGGTAATCGGAGTCGAAGAAAGGAGTTAATATGCCAAGAAAATTTCCTATTAAATTATATAGAAACATTGGTATCATGGCTCATATCGACGCCGGTAAGACTACCACAACCGAAAGAATTCTGTTCTACACCGGCCGTACTCACAAAATCGGTGAGACTCACGACGGTGCAGCCACCATGGACTGGATGGAGCAGGAGCAAGAGCGTGGTATTACCATTACATCTGCTGCTACCACTGCAGAGTGGAAGGGCCATCGTATCAACATCATTGATACTCCCGGACACGTTGACTTTACGGTAGAAGTAGAGCGTTCTTTGCGCGTATTGGACGGTGCTGTTACCGTTCTGTGTGCAAAGGGTGGCGTTGAGCCCCAAAGTGAAACTGTATGGCGTCAGGCTGAGGAATATAAAGTTCCCAGAATGTGCTATGTCAACAAGATGGATATTTTGGGCGCTGATTTTTATCGCGTCGTTGATATGCTCAAAGATCGTCTGAAGGCAAATGCAGTTCCGATTCAGCTGCCCATCGGTAAAGAGGATACCTTTAAAGGTATTATTGACCTCGTTACCATGAAGGCTGAGGTTTATTATGACGATTTGGGTAAAGACTTCCGTGAGGAAGAAATTCCCGAAGATATGAAGGATATGGCTGAAGAGTACCATGCCGAACTCATCGAGAAGGTTGCTGAGACCAGCGAAGAGTTGATGGACAAGTACTTTGAAGAGGGTGACCTGTCTGTTGAAGAACTCCGCAAGGGTATCCGCGAGGCTACCATTGCCAACTCCTTCGTTCCTGTTTGCTGCGGTACTTCTTACCGTAACAAAGGCGTTCAGCTGTTGCTGGACAACATTATTGAGTATATGCCTTCTCCCATCGACATTCCTGCTATCAAAGGTATCAACCCCGATACCGATGCAGAGGATGAGAGAAAAGCAGATGATAAGGAGCCTTTCAGCGCACTGGCATTTAAGATCATGACCGATCCCTTTGTTGGTAAGCTGTGCTTCTTCCGTGTATATTCCGGTACTTTCCAAGCAGGTAATTCTGTTTATAACTCTGTTAAGGGTAGCCGCGACAGAATCGGTCGTATCGTTGCAATGCACGCCAATCACCGTGAGGACATCACCGAGGTTTACGCCGGTGATATCGCTGCTGCTGTCGGTCTTAAGAACGTCGGCACCGGTGACACTCTGTGTGATGAGGATCATCCCATTATTCTTGAGTCTATGGAATTCCCCGAGCCCGTTATCCGCGTAGCCATCGAGCCTAAGAGCAAAGCTTCTCAGGAGAAGATGGGTATTGCACTTGCTAAACTGGCTGAAGAGGATCCCACCTTTAAGACTTATACAGATGAAGAAACAGGCCAAACCATTATCGCCGGTATGGGTGAGTTGCATCTGGAAATCATCGTTGACCGTCTCTTGAGAGAATTCAAGGTAGAAGCCAACGTTGGTGCACCTCAGGTATCCTACAAAGAAACCATTCGTAAGAATGCTGACGTGGATATGAAGTATGCTCGTCAGTCCGGTGGTAAAGGTCAGTATGGTCACGTTAAGATTCGCGTTACTCCCAACGAAAGCGGTGCCGGTTACGAGTTTATCAACTCTGTTGTCGGTGGTGCTGTTCCGAAGGAATACATTCCCGCAGTTGATGCCGGTATCCAGGGTGCTATGCAGTCCGGTGTATTGGCAGGCTACGAGGTTGTTGACCTGAAGGTTGAGTTGTACGACGGTTCTTACCATGAAGTTGACTCTTCTGAAATGGCATTTAAGATTGCCGGTAGTATGGCTATTAAAGAAGCTATGCGCAAGGCTGATCCCGTACTGCAAGAGCCCATTATGCAGGTAGACGTTGTTGTACCTGAAGAATACATGGGTGACGTTATGGGTGACCTCAACTCTCGCCGTGGTCAGATTCAGGGTATGGAAGCCATTCCCGGTGCTCAGCATATCGCAGCACTTGTTCCCTTGAGCGAGATGTTTGGTTACGCAACCGACCTGCGTTCTAAGACACAGGGTCGTGGTAACTACTCCATGCAGCCTCATTCCTTCCTCGAAGTGCCCAAGAGCATTGCTGAGAAGATCATTGCAGGCCGCGCAAAGTAAACTATTTTTCAAAAAAGACTTGATTATAGTTTAATTTTATATTATTATATTAATGAATTTACCTTTTAAGGAGGATTATAACAATGGCAAAAGCTAAATTTGAGAGAAATAAGCCCCACGTAAACATTGGTACCATCGGTCACGTTGACCATGGTAAGACCACCACCACCGCTGCAATCACCAAGTACCTGTCTTTCCTCGGAAACGCTGCTTTTGAAGATTATGCAAACATCGATAAGGCTCCCGAAGAAAGAGAAAGAGGTATTACCATCAACACCGCTCACGTTGAGTATGAGACCGAAGCTCGTCACTATGCTCACGTTGACTGCCCCGGACATGCTGACTACGTTAAGAACATGATCACCGGTGCTGCTCAGATGGACGGTGGTATCTTGGTTATCGCTGCTACCGACGGTGTTATGGCTCAGACCAACGAGCACTTGCTGCTTGCCCGTCAGGTTGGTGTACCTGCAATCGTTGTTTTCATGAACAAGTGTGACGACGTTGACGACGAAGAACTGCTCGAACTCGTTGAAATGGAGATCCGCGAGGCTCTCTCTAACTACGATTTCGATGGCGACAACGCTCCCATCATCAAGGGTTCTGCTAAGGTTGCTCTGGATAGTGCTTCCACCGATCCCAACGCTCCTGAATATGCTTGCATTAAGGAACTGATGGATGCTGTTGACAGCTACATTCCTACTCCCGATCGTATGGCTGACCAACCCTTCCTGATGCCTGTTGAAGACGTTATGACCATCTCCGGCCGTGGTACTGTTGCTACCGGTAGAGTTGAGCGTGGTATTCTGAAGGCTATGGAAGAAGTTGAAATCGTTGGTTTGACCGAAGAGACCAAGAAGACCGTTTGCACCAGCATGGAAATGTTCAGAAAGATTCTGGACGAAGCTCAAGCAGGTGACAACATCGGTGCTCTGTTGCGTGGTGTTACCCGTGACGAGATCGAAAGAGGTCAGGTTCTCTGCAAACCCGGCAGTGTTAAAGCTCACACCAAGTTCAAGGGTCAGATCTACGTTCTGTCCAAGGACGAGGGTGGCCGTCACAGCCCCTTCTTCACCAACTATCGTCCTCAGTTCTATTTCAGAACTACCGACGTAACCGGTATCATCACTCTTCCTGAAGGTGTTGATATGTGCAAACCTGGTGATAACGTTGAAATCAACGTTGAACTGATCAGCCCCATCGCTATCGAAAAGGGTCTGCGTTTCGCTATCCGTGAGGGTGGTAGAACTGTTGGTTCCGGCGTTGTTTCCGAAATCGCTGAGTAATTAAAATTTTACAAACAAATTCTTTTGGGGCAGGGTGAGATTCCCTACCGGCAGTAAAGTCTGCGAGCTAGGGCTGAACAGGTGAGATTCCTGTACCGACGGTATAGTCCGGATGAAAAAAAGAATTCTATTGTGAGGTTTAAAGCCCCAAGACGTTTGTCTTGGGGCTTTTTATTTTTAAAATTCCTCTAAAATGAGAATAACCCCCCAAAAGCCTTAAAATGCATATTGAAAGGCTGTTTATTATGAAAAAAGGTTCTATTCGAAAACTAACCGTTTCTGCGATGCTTGCGGCAATTTCGGTTGTTCTGATGTATTTGCAGATCAGCGTACCGTTTATGCCGGCGTTTATTCAATTTGATTTTTCGGATTTACCGGCACTGATCGGAGCATTTGCTTTCGGACCTGTGACCGGAGTGGTCATTGTATTACTTAAAAATGTGATTCATTTGTTGGTATCACAAACTGCGTGGATTGGGGAACTGTCCAATTTTATTTTAGGCGTTTTGTTTATTCTTCCTGCCGGTTTGCTGTATCGTTGTAAGAAAACCAAATGTGGCGCTGTGCTTGGTGCAACGCTTGGCAGTATCGCCATGGCGGTGGGCGGTGTATTCAGTAATTATTTTTTGATTTATCCGCTGTTTTATAAATTTGCTATGCCTCAAGAAGTGATTTTGGGTATGTATCAAACGATATTGCCGAGCGTTGACGGTATGCTCGAAGCATTGGTGATTTTTAACCTGCCGTTTACATTGGTCAAAGGCTTGATAGTTACAGGGATATGCCTGTTGATTTATAAACCTATTTCTCCCATTCTGAAAGGGAAAAACTAATCATACATAAAAAAGAAGAAACCCATATGGGTTTCTTCTTTTTTATGTAATTTAAGTGAGCAAACGATAAGCCGAGTTCTGTATTTGGCGGTCATCTATCTCGAATGTATGTTGCCACACATCTCAAGCCACACGTTCAAGACGGGCCGGACAAGCCCATAGTCTTACTTGGTGTTGCACCGAATAGGGTTTACAGACCCTCTATGTCACCATAGAGCGTGGTGAGCTCTTACCTCGCCTTTCCACCCTTACCTGCAAAAGCAGGCGGTATATCTCTGTTGCACTATCCCTAAGGTCGCCCTCGGTGGGTGTTACCCACTATCCTGTCCTGCGGTGCTCGGACTTTCCTCACGTTTTCACGCGCGATCGCCTGGTTTACTCACGGATAATATCATACCATATTATTTTCAAAAAGTAAATTAAAATATATTGATAAATCGCTTTTGTTTTTATATAATATAAATAATAAGGAGTGGTAATATGTACCAACAAAAAATCAGTTCATATTTTGAAAATTTAAAAGGTAAGGCAGTTACGGTTGTGGGAATCGGAGTTTCCCATCTTCCGCTG
Organism: Eubacteriales bacterium; assembly: GCA_045648705.1. Lineage (GTDB taxonomy): Bacteria > Bacillota > Clostridia > Oscillospirales > QAKW01 > Firm-08. The sequence continues at coordinate 11,053 of JAZROO010000003.1, forward strand.
ATCAAATTGCTTGTCAGCAAAGGCGCAAATGTGACTGCTTGCGATCGCAGAGAAGATCTGGAGCAAAAGGAACAACTGAAGGCTTTGGGTGTGAATCTTGTGTTGGGGGATGACTATCTGTCCGAGTTGTCAGGCGAGCTCATCTTCAAAACCCCCGGTATGCGCTTTGACCATCCTGCATTGCAAAAGGCGGTAGAAAAGGGAAGCCGACTGACCAGTGAAATGGAAGTCTTTTTTGAACTCTGCCCCTGTAAAATCATAGCTGTCACCGGTTCTGACGGTAAAACGACAACGACAACGTTGATTGCCAAAATGCTTGAAAAAGCAGGATACAAGGTGCATCTTGGCGGTAACATCGGAAAACCACTTTTGCCGGAAATTGAGAGTATTTTGCCGCAGGATATAGCGGTGGTGGAACTTTCCAGCTTTCAGCTTCATACGATGACGCTTTCTCCTGACATTGCGGTCGTTACCAATCTTTCTCCCAACCATCTGGATATGCATAAGGGAATGGAAGAGTATGTCGATGCCAAGCGCAACATTATGCGTTATCAAAATGAAGACAATATTTTGGTACTTAACTTTGATAATGAAATAACCCATTCTTTTGCAGCTGCGGCAAAGGCAAAGGTGCGGTTTTTCAGCGCTAAAAAGGAACTTGAGGGTGGCATTTATTATCTTGACGGCAAGGTGAGGGATGCTTTTAATGCGCCCTATGATCTGCTGAAACGAAATGATATTCGTTTGCCCGGTGAACATAATGTCGAGAATTATATGGCGGCGATTGCGGCGGTGCGAGATTTGGTAAAAGATGAGGATATTCTTGCCGTTGCAAGAGAGTTTGGCGGAGTTAAGCACCGCATCGAATTTGTCAGAGAAGTCAGTGGAGTGCGTTTTTATAATGACTCGATTGCATCTTCTCCGACCCGTATGCTTGCTTCGGTCCGTGCATTTGATCAAAAGGTAATTTTGCTTGCAGGTGGGTATGATAAAAATATTCCCTTTGATGAACTGGGAGAGCATCTGCCCAAATATGCAAAGGCCCTGTATCTTACGGGCGCAACGGCTGAAAAAATCCGTGCGGCAGTTGTGGGGCATCCAAACTACAATGCTGAAGCGTTGCCCATTATTATGGCGGAAAATTATGCCGAGGCGGTGAAACTGGCGTATGATGCGGCGCAAAGCGGAGATGTGATTATGCTTTCTCCGGCGTGTGCCAGTTTTGATTCTTTTAAGAATTTTGAAGTGCGCGGCGAATACTTTATTAACTGTGTAAAGGAATTGAGTGAAAAATGCTGAGAATGAAGGAAATACTGCTGAATCTGTGTGATATCAATGCAGTTACGGGCGATGAAAGAAACGCGCGTTTTCTTATGGAACAATTGCGCGGTGTTTGTGACGGTGTTCGTCAACTTTCGGGCGGCAGTATTGTGGCATATAAAAAATGCGGCATAGAAGGCGCCAAAAAAATCATGATTGACGCGCATCTTGACCAAATAGGACTCATGGTCAAAAGCATAGATGAACGCGGTTTTATTCACTTTTTTGATCATGCAGGCGTGGATTACAAGATTTTGCCTTGCGCAGAAGTTTGCGTGATGGGTAAAGAGCAACTCAAAGGGGTTATCGGTGCAAAACCGCCCCATTTGTTGACGGCTGAAGAGCGTGAAAAGCCTGTTAAAATTGAGGATATGACCATTGACGTGGGTTTGCCTGCTGACGTTGTTAAAGAAAAGGTACGCGTCGGTGATAAGATTGCACTGGATTGCAATGCGGTAGAACTGCTTGGAAACTGCATTTCCGGCAGATCACTGGATGACAGGGCAGGGTGTGCCATACTGGTTTCTCTGCTCGAGCATTTACGTGGCAGACAACTGAATGCGGATATTTACGTTGTCCTCAGCAGTGGTGAAGAATTTGGCGGATACGGCGCGGTGGCAGCGGCAAGAGAAATTTGCCCTGATGAAGCCATCGTATTGGACGTATCACATGCAGATATGCCTGCCGCCAGAAGTGAGGACTGCGGTAAACTGGGTAAAGGCGTTATGATCGGCCTTTCTCCTGTGCTTGACAGAAAACTTTGTGAGCAGATGATTTTAGTCGCTAAGGAATATAAAATTCCGTATCAAAGAGAGGCAATGGGCGGTGCAACCTATACCAATTCCGATGGAATTGTTTCTCTTTGCGGCGGTATTCCGACGGCACTGCTATCCATTCCGCAACGCTATATGCATACACCGCAAGAGGTTATTTCTATGGAAGATATGGTTAGTGTACGTTCGTTGCTGCTGGCATATCTTGGAAAGGAGGCGCACCAATGAGAGAGTTTTTAAAACGATTGACACTGGCAAACGGTGCTTCGGGTGACGAAGGTGAAGTGCGCGCCCTTTTAGAGCAAAAACTCAACGGCCGTTTTGAATATACCACCGATAAAATCGGAAATCTTTATGCACACTCCGGTGGATTCTTTCCCAATGATATCAAGTTGATGATTACCGCGCATATGGATGAAGTGGCACTGATGATCACTCATATTACCAAAGACGGTTATCTTAAATTTCAGTCCATCGGTGGTCTGGATGAGCGCATTTTGCCCGGCAAAGCGGTGCAGATCGGTGAGAAAAAAATCAACGGTGTGATCGGATCTCTTGCCATTCACCTGCAGACTAAGGCACAGCGTGATAAAGTGACCGAGATGCGCGATCTGTTTATAGACATCGGTGCCAAAGATGATGCCGCGGCTATGGAACACGTTTCGGTAGGAGATATTGCCTACTTTGTTTCGCCCACTGAAGAGATGGGTGATTTGATTAAAGCTAAGGCACTGGATGACCGCGTGGGTTGTATGGTGCTGATGGACTTGCTTGAACAATTGCCGCAGGAGAATTTTACTGCCGTATTTACGACACGTGAAGAGGTAGGCTGTTTTGGCGCAATGGCGGCAACAAGTGCCGTTAAACCCAAGTATGCCATTGTTTTAGAGGGGACTACCGCCTCGGATATCGGGGAAACCGATGAAGCAGACGAGGTTTGCGCTGTCGGCAAAGGTGCAGTTCTTTCTTTTATGGATAACGGTGCCATCTATGACCGCAAGTTTTTAAAACTTGCTTGTGATACTGCGAAGCGTTTGGGTATTCCTTATCAACTCAAACGTGCGGTAGCAGGTGGTAATGAGGCAGGCAGAATTCAAAAGATCGGACAAGGATGTCACGTTCTTGCCATTTCTGTTCCTTGCCGCTATATTCATTCGCCTGTCAGTGTTGCAAGTCAAAAGGATATTGATGCGATTCGGCAACTGACTGCCGCCATTATACAAGAATTGAGGTAATCACCATGATTGAAACATTAAAAAATATTATTTCTATTGGTTCCGTTTCCGGCGCGGAGAACAAACTCAGAGATTATCTGGCAGACCAGATTTTGCCGTTTGTGGACAAAGTGCAGACCGACGCCCTCGGTAATCTGATTGCTTATAAAAAAGGTGACGGCAACAAAATTATGCTGATGGCGCATATGGATACCATTGGACTGGTTGCCACTTCTGTAAATGAAAAGGGTTTTTTGAAAGTAGCCGCTGTTGGCGGAGTGGATGCTCCGGAGGCAGTTTGTCGTACCGTCGTGTTTGAAAACGGTGTGAGCGGCGTGCTGTTTTGCGGTGGGGAAGTCAGCAAGGATACAAAATTTTCTGACTGTTACGTTGACATCGGTGCGCGCAGTAAGGCAGAGGCACTGGAACTTGTACCCGTTGGCACGACTGCTCGTTTTACAGGTGAATTGCTGACACAGGGAGACAATATCATTGCTCCCACATTGGACAATCAGATTGGTTGCCTTGTATTGCTTGAAACCGCTAAAAAACTCAAAGAAACGCCTCATGATATTTATTTCGTGTTTACCACCCAAGAAGAAGTGGGTCTGCGTGGTGCAGGTGTTTGCGGTAATTCCGTACAACCGGATATTTCTGTTGCCATTGACGTAACGATTGCGGCGGACACTCCCGGCAGTAAAATCGGTGTGTGTGAGCTTGGTAAAGGCGCCGCCATCAAACTGCGCGATAAAAGTGCAATTTGCAGTAAACCGGTTGTGGATAAAATGGAGAGTGTGGCGGAGTACTATCACATTCCTGTACAACGGGACGTATTGGAGCAAGGCGGTACCGATATCGGTGCTTTGCAACGTAACGGCAGTCCTTCGCTTGTGGGCGGTGTCAGCATTCCGTGCCGCTATATCCATTCGCCTGTGGAAACGGTTTCCCGTAAGGATGTGGATGCCTGTATCAATCTGCTGACCGCATTTGCAAGTAACGTAATTATTAAATCTTAAAAAAATAAGCCTCGACTGTGTCGAGGCTTATTTTATATCAGTTTTGTTTGAGCAGACAAACGCAGTGGGCGCTGATGCCGTCACCGTTTCCGGTAAATCCAAGCTTTTCTTCGGTGGTGGCTTTGACGCTGATTTGATTTACGTCGCAGTCAAGTATGTTTGCAATGCAGGTGCGCATTGCCTCAATGTAAGGGCGCAGTTTGGGGGCTTGGGCAATGATGGTAATGTCCGCATTGCCAAGTGTGTATCCGTGTTCTTTGATAAGCTCATAAACCGCTTTTAACAAATCGCAACTGCTACAGCCTTTGTATTTTGGATCAGTGTCAGGGAAGTGGGCACCGATATCTTGGAGTGCAAGGGCACCGAGCATACTGTCCATGAGCGCGTGGAGTGCGACGTCAGCGTCGGAATGTCCAAGGAGACCTTTTTCGTAAGGAATGTGCTGACCGCATAAAATCAGTTCTCTGCCCTCGACCAAACGGTGTACGTCATATCCGTGTCCGACTCACATAACTTTTCCTTTACGGCAATTGCCTCTGCCTGCAAAATATCTTCCGGTGTTGTGATTTTAATGTTTTCATAATCCGAGATAACGGGGCAAACCTTTTGCCCGTACATTTCAAAAATAGAAGCATCGTCGGTAACCGCCTTGCCTTCTTTGAGAGCTTTGTCCATCAGCTTGGCAAAAAGTTTTTGATTAAAAGCTTGCGGTGTTTGCGCGGCAAGCAGTGTATTTCGATCGGGAGAATGATCAATAAAACCGTTCTCGGAGAGGACTTTCAGTGTATCTTTCACCGGAACGCACAGCAGGGCACCACCGTGCTCTTTGGCGGTGGCAGTGACCTTGTCGATCAGTTCGGGCTTGGTAAAAGGTCTGGCACCGTCGGCAATGGAAACAATGTCGGCATCCGTGCAAAGTTTCAGACCGTTTTGTACCGAGTGTTGACGGGTTTTGCCGCCCTCTGTTACACCTGCAAATTTATCAATTTGATACTTTTGCGCAAGTGTTTCTACCGCTGAAAACCGTTCTTTGCTTGTTACTACATAAATACGGTCGATGGAATCGGCGCGCTGATATTGAAGCATGGTGCGCGCCAATACTTCCGTTTTGTTGATTTTTAGCATCAATTTGTCAGCACAGGCGTTTCCCATACGACTGGAGGAACCTGCCGCCACAATGATTGCAACGTTCATACTTTTGTTCCTTTCAAAAATAGATACCGAAAAAATCGGTATCTATTGTTATTTTCCGAGTTTGTCGTGAACCACTTGCAACAGATGCTCTGAAAGCTTGTCTTCTTGCATATCCAGCACCAGTGCCATTTCGGTCACCAAAATGTTACGGGACAGGATCAGCATCTTTCGGTCACCGGTGGAAAGACCGTTGGTAGCGTCGCGAATCATCAGTTCTTTTACGACCTGTGCCACGCTTTGCATATCGCCTTTTTTCAGGCGTTCTATATTGAGCTGATAGCGCTTGTTCCAAGTGATAGCAGTATCTATTTCCTGATTTTCAAAATCTGTTAAAATACGAAGAGCTTCGTCTTTGGGCGTGATACTGCGCAGTTGCAGTTCTGCTTTGCTTTCAACGGGCAAACACAATTTGATATTGCCATTGAGAATATGAATGGCATAATAGTCCACTTGCTTGCCGCCGATATCTTTTGTTTCTATATTTTCAATATACCCTGTGCCGTGCATTGGATATACAATTTTATCGCCAATGGCATACATTTGCTTGTTCCTCCTGGTATTGCTACCATAATTATACACTTTTTGGCAGAAAATTTCAAGGAAAATTTGCACAAGAAAATCAAAAAAAGGTTGTATTCCCAATGGATTACTGTTATACTAAAATTGGTTTACTGTGTCTGACGTTTATATGACTTGGAGGGACGGACGTTGTCAAAAGGACAAAAGAATTTTTTAAGTGGCGCACTGATTTTGACATTGGCAAATGCCATAGCCAAGGTGATCGGTGCTATTTATAAAATACCGCTGAATAATATGCTGGGTACGGTAGGTACTAACTATTATAATGACGGTTATCAGATTTACGCACTTTTGTTTGTGCTTTCAACGGCAGGTGTTCCCGTTGCCATTGCCAAAATGGTGAGTGAGGCGGTTGTTACGGGTCGCACCAACGAACCTAAAAAAATCTTAAAGAATTCTCTTTGGGTATTTGGTATATTGGGTGCGGTGTTGGCAACTTTACTGATGATTTTTGTCGAGCCGCTTTCGTCATTGTTGCGCAGCGGTGAAACCATCAATTACTGCATTGCAATGATTGCTCCTGCCATCTTTTTTGTGGCAATTTCATCGGTCATCAAAGGCTTTTTCCAAGGATACAAAGATATGGTGCCGAGCGCCTGGTTTCAGGTGATCGAGGCAAGTTTTAAATTGGTGGGCCTTGTAATTGTTATTGTAATGGTTTTCGGTTTGGATATCACCGATCCTGTATTACTTGCTTGCGGCGGTATTCTTGGAGTTACCTTCGGGTCGTTTGCCGCTTCACTGTTTATGCTGATTCGTTACCTTAGGGAAAAGGATTTCGGCAAATACGATGCCGATGCACTTGCCTCGGATTCTAATCGTAGTATTATCAGAAATATCATCACTCTTGCTATTCCGATTTCACTCAGCTCTGCGGTTATGAGTATTACTTCGACGCTGGATATGATTTTTGTTAAATTCAGTTTACAGCGTTTCGGTGTAGCAGGCGGAATGACAGCCGAAAAGGCACTGGAAATGGCAAAAGACGTATATGGCGCTTACATCGGCTCTACTTCTTCACTGTTTAATTTACCGCCGACAATTACCATCACCGTTGGTATTGCGGTGTTGCCGTTTTTGACGTCGGCATTTGCCGTCGGTAAAAAAGAGGAGGCTTTCCGCAATATGCATTCGGCTTCCAAGGTGGTTTCTCTCATTGCAATGCCTTGTGCACTGGGAATGAGCGTAATGAGCGAGGGAATTATCAAACTGCTTTTCAAAAAGGATTTCTGGGAAGTTGGCGTTCCTTGCATGGCGCTGCTTGGAATTTCGATTTTCTTTGTCAGCTTTGTGTCCTTGACCGGAACGTTTTTGCAAAGCGTCGGTCGGGTCAAAACTTCGCTTTTCACCATGGGAATGGGTGCGATATTTAAACTTGCCATCAATCTGATTATGGTTGAAAATATCGGCATTTTGGGCGCACCGATGGGTACATTTGCGTGTTACGGTGCCATTTTCCTACTCAACTGTCTTTTTATCAAAAAATATATGGGATTTTCTATGCCGATGGGCACTATTTTGTTCCGCCCGTTGATTTGCACACTGGTATGCTGCGGTGCCGCTTACGGCAGTTGGTGGGCCATGTGTCAAATCTTGGGATACAGCAGACTTTGGGTGATTGTGGCGCTGGGAATTGCCGTGATTGTTTATTTGATTATGGTACTGGCGCTCAAGGTGCTTTCCAAAGAGGATATGGCACTGCTTCCCAAGGGAGATCGCATCGGTGCAATACTTGCAAAAAGGGGATGGCTTCATGAGTAAGGAAAGTCTTAGAAATAAAGAGCAATATACTTTTGACGATTTGTGTGAACTGATGGAGATTCTGTGTGCACCCGACGGTTGCCCGTGGGACAGTGTGCAGACCCACACTTCTATTCGAAACAACTTTATCGAAGAAACCTATGAAGCGATTGAGGGAATAGACAAAAACGATCCTGCCATTATGCAAGAGGAACTGGGAGACGTGTTGCTTCAGGTGATGCTGCATTGCGAGATTGCAAAGAAAAACGGTACTTTTACCAAGGATGAGGTGCTAAACGAACTTTGCACCAAACTCATTTTCCGCCATCCGCATCTGTTTGCTGAAAACTATAGTGCAGAATCTCCCGAACAGGCAATTGCAAACTGGGAAGCACTGAAAAAGAAGGAAAAAGGCTTTGGCTCGGGAGCGCAAGTAGTGTCCTCGGTGAGTGCGGCTTTACCTGCTTTAATGCGTGCCCAAAAGTTATCAAGCAAGGCGCAGAAAAACGGATTGATTGTTGCGCAGTCTACAACGGATGAGGTTTGTGAAAGCGCAAAATTGTTGCAACAAGCCGTGAACGAAGGCTCAAAGGAGCAACAACAAAAAGCGTTGGGACAACTACTTTTTAACATTTGTTCTCTGGCAAGTACGCTTGATATAAATGCAGAACAAGCGTTATTTGTGCAAAATGTAGAATTTTGTGACAATATTTGTGCAAATTGTTCAAATGAATCCGAAAATATTTGATTTTTTTTAAAAAAAGTATTGCAAAAATTCGAGTTTTTTGGGATAATAGTTCTATGATGATAAGACCTTTATGGTCTTGCAAATTTTAAGGAGGAATTCATAATGAACAAAGCAGAACTCATTGCTGCCGTAGCAGCTAAAGCAGGTATTTCTCAAAAGGACGCCGGTAAGGCACTCGCCGCTATTCTGGATGAAATCCAAGGCGCTCTGAAGAATGGCGACAAAGTTCAGTTGGTAGGTTTTGGTTCTTTCGAAGTTAGAGCTAAAGCTGCAAGAAAGGGTAGAAACCCCAAGACTAACGAAGAAATCGACATTCCTGCATCCAAATGCCCCGCTTTCAAAGCCGGTAAAGCATTTAAAGATTTCATTGCCTAATCAAAAGGTTACATCAGGGCTGAAACCCCAAAGGGTTTCAGCCCTCTTACTATCAATAAGGAGAGACTTATGCGTCTTGATAAATATTTAAAGGTGGCGCGTCTGATCAAGCGCCGCACCGTAGCACAGGATGCCTGCAAAGGTGAAAGAGTAACCGTCAACGGCAGGGAAGTCAAACCTGCCTATCGCGTTAAGGTGGGAGACGTTATCGAAATCACCTTTCATAATAAAAGCACAAAAGTTGAGGTTGTTGCTTTAGCGGAACACATTGGTGCCGATATGGCAGACTCTTTATATAAAGTTGTGGAATAAAACAAGCCTTCGATTCATAGTATGTAGCAAACTATGAATCGGAGGTCTTTTATTATGGAGGAAATGAAACAAAAGCATCAGATTACTCTCAAAAATAGGGAAAAGGCGGTCATCAGCGGAGCCGCAGAGGTGGACAGCTTTGATGAGCATAGGGTGGTGCTCATTACCGAACTGGGTGTGCTTTTAATCAAAGGAGTGGGACTGCACATTCAATCATTGAATGTGGAAAGCGGCGACGTTAGTGTCAGCGGTCGGATCGACGCAATGGAATATATTGAATCACAAGAACAAGGCGGCTCGTTTTGGGGGAAACTTTTTAAATAATGGGCGTGGATCTTTTTAGACAGCTACATATTGCCTTGGGCGCTGCTTTGCTTGGCGTAATGATTTGCCTGTTTTTTGAGAGTGTACGTATTGTCGGCTTTTTTCTGCGCGGAACGGTTTGGGTTTTTGTGCTTGATTTTCTGCGCATAGTCGGTGCTGCGATTATGAACCTTTTGTATTTTCATCACTATGCTGACGGACAAATTCGTTGGTATGATCTTGTTTTCGAGTGTTTGGCAGGTTGGCTGTTTCACATTTGTGTCGGTCGTTTCGCGGTGCGCTTTGTGTGCTCTGTTGCTACGTACATTATTGAGTTTTTAAAGAAACTTTTGAGAATATGTTTGCTTCCTTTTCGTTTTGTTTTCAGGTATGTGGCAAAGACAGGGAATCTTTTGGCAAAAAATACCATATGTTTTTTTAAAAAAGTCTTTATTTTTTTGTATAAGTATATTATAATGTTATTGTATCCGTTTCGTTTAAGTCGGAAAAAGAACAGAAAGGAGACTAAAAACCATGGCAAAGAAACAGAAAAACAAGAAATCAGCAACAGTTCGCGGTTTTTTCACTAAAATAGCATTGGCAATATTTTTGGTTTATGCGCTAGTCTCTTTTGTTCAGATTCGGGTGCAGATCAATGATAAAAAAGAGCAAGTAATTGTGTTAGAACAAAAAATTGCAGAGCAAGAGGCAAAGAACGCTGAACTCAAAGAATTGAAAGAAAACGGCATCGATGATGACTATAAAGCCAACTTCGCCCGTGAACATGGCTATGCAATGCAGGATGAAAAGGTATACGAAAATATTAAAAATAGTTAAAATGGGTGATATTAATTCACCCATTTTTTGATGGATATTGATTGAGCGGAGGATAAAATGAATAAGTATAGATGGATTTCGTTTTTATGCATATTTTGTTTGCTGATGAGCGGTTGTGCTTCAAGAAAAGCACCTGCTCAACTGAAAAAATCTCCTTATCTGCGCGCTGACGGTACAAGCATTGTAAATGCCGAGGGAGAGCAAGTCAAACTGGCAAGTAAACGCGTGAGCGTTTCACCAAAACAAAACGGCAAAAAAGAAATGAAGGAAATATTAGCGCAGCAAGATGTAAACTCTCTTACAGTGCAATTATCTGCTGATTTGGTGGATTGCGGTGAAGAATGGTCGTTATCAGCCGGGGCAAAGGAATGCTTACAACAGGCGGCAGAAAATTGCCGAGCAGCAGAGAAATACTTGCTTGTTGAATTTGCAGAGTATCCTGAGCAACACCTGATGTGGCAAGACGAAGAAAGATTTCTGCAAAACGTGGCGGCACTTTGGGGAGAGATTGCCGAAGTGGTGGGGGACGAAGTCTATTTCGGTGCGTATGTCATCAGCAATATTTCCAGACCCAGCGCACCCGACGAAGCAGATGCTCTTTCGCTTTATGAGCAAATGTTGGCATCAATTATAGCTGCCATAAGAGCGCGTGATGAACTGCATATGATATCCGTGGAAATGATGACCCCTTATATGAAGGTGGACAAATATCATGCATTTCCCATGGTAAAGGATAAGAACTTTACATATGTTGCATCGGTAGAAAACGTTGATTTTTATACCGCGCAAAGCAATAAAGCGGCAGACGGTATCGATCACTTGGTTTACCCCAATACCTTTTGGCATAACGTAGAAGATACGGAACTTGAGGAAACAATTTACGGAAGTGAAATCACAACGGCTTCTATGGATTATCAAACACGTGCAACAAAAGTTTTTCAGGTAGAACAAGAGGGATTGTTTGCGCGTATCGGTGCTTCGGTTTTGCCGGATGAAAATGGTGGCGGTGAATTGCGTGTGCTTAGCGTTCGATTTGTTGAGTGTGATGAAAGCGGAAACGAAAAGCGCGTGATTTATAATATGGATTCTTCGGTGGGTACCAAGTTTGAGTATCAAACCGTCAATGGCTTTGCCGATATAGGCTCGGAGTATGACGACGGAACGGCATATCTGGAAAGCATCACCGAGGGCACCTTCTTTTACGTTTCGGATTTAAATATTCCGATGGAAACGGGAAAATATTATCAGTTGACCGTCACGATGAAACAACGCGGTATGAACAGTGACTTTGAGTGTACTCCTGCGGTGGAACTGTATACTTGCGGTCAGTACAATCTGTTTGATGCGCAAATGCTGAAAAGCAATTGCGATGTCTTATTTGCCGAGGCGCAGAAAGTCGGGGTTCCGTTGATTTTTAATGAAATCGGAGTCGGTGACAATGTTACCAAAGAAAAGGGGAGAGAACAGTATCTTTCCGATCTTCTCTCGGTAATCGACACACTGGGGCAAAACTATATTGCCTACTAAATTTATATTTTACAAACAAAAAAGTCGTGAAGAGTTTCTTCACGACTTTTTATTTAAAAAATTTGCTCTTTGCGATATTTAGATGGGGAGATACCAAACTGAGCAGTAAAGAGACGACTGAAATAAAATTGATCACAAAATCCGTATTTTTCAGCTATTTCTTTGATGGAAAGGTGCTCTTTTCTCAAATCTTCAGTAGACGCAATCAGCACTTTTTGGCGGACATATTCACTCAGCGTCATATTCATTTCTTTTGCAACTAAATTTCGCAAATGTGAGGTGGAAATGTTGAGCTCCTTTGCAATTGACGAGGTGGTAAGGGATAAATGCGGTGCAGAAGCAATTTTTTCAATTGCTTCTTGAATGTAGGGTGAGTATTCAAAAAGAGGTATTTTATGATGGGATAAATCCATAGCTTCTGATATTAACTGCTCTGCTGAAAGTTTAAGTTTCCACGCGCTGTGGTAATCATTGTTTTGATAGAGCGTACACATTTGCAGGATTTGTTCCGTTCGATTTGGCAGGATAATACAACCGCTTTTGGCAATGGGAATAGACTCTCCGACGTGATTGAGTAAGTTGCCGTAAAAATACAATATGGCGCAGTATTCCGAACAGTTACAAGCATACCGTGTTCCTGACGGAATTACATATATGTTGCCGGGAGTCATATGAATCTGTTCATCATTGCTCCAAATGTCCGCTTCACCTTCTACAACCATATAAATCAAATCATTGAGGAGAATACTGCCGTTGCCATGCCAACGTTTATCCAATTTTGCATAATTGAATACTTTTATCTTATAATGCATATTTTTGATTTCTCGGCTTATTCTTTTATTTGACAAAAAAACCATATCAGCGTTTTCTCCATATTTATAGTCGGTAGGTACATTTACTATTTTTCATTTTAATATAAAATTAAATTAAAGTAAAGTGAAATAAATTAAAATCGAAGGGAGAATTTAATTTATGAAATTATATGGAAAACGATGTGTAAGTGCATTGCTTGCCGTTTTGCTTTGTCTGAGTATGATGACAGGCATTGTGTTGCCTGTCTCTGCGGTAGATGGGGCAGAAAAGATTGAAAATATTTCTGTGCTCGGCACCAATGTTCCGCATTATAATACTTCAGCGGGCGAATATCCTCCCGAAATGTTGGTGGATGGAACCGTTGGGTCTAACTCAAATTTTTGGAGCGGAACGAAAACAGAAGCTTATGTGACATTGGATCTTGGCGCGAAGATAAGCTTGGATAAAATGTTAGTTCACGCCAGAACAAATAACCAAAACATGTGTGATCGAAACATCAAGGAATATGAGTTGTGGGTAAGCGATACCGCGCCTGTCTATATTGGTACCAATGGAACGGTACCAAACGGTCTTGCCGCAACACCTACCGATGATGGAACGATGGAGCGATGCATCCTTAATGAGAAACATTACGGTACCATTGAGTTTCCGGATAACTGTGTTGGTCGATATGTGACCATCCACATTAAAAATATATATAGAGATGCCGCAGACCAAACTATCGACATTCAGGAAATCGAAGTATACGGTGTTCCTGTATCAGAAGGCGATATCAAATTGGCACCGGTAGATATTGCAAACGTTGAATCCAATAATTCTCATTATGCTTATCCGCCGTCTATGTTAATTGATAAGCAAGGTTCAACAAATCACACCCATTGGTCTTCTAAAGCGTCGCAAACCAGTGCGGTGATCATCGCGACCTTGGCTGAGGCGGAAGATATCTGCCGTGTTACACTATATCCGAGACCGACCAAACTTGACTATTTTCCGGAGGGCGTGGAGGTTCTGGTTTCTCAGGATGGTGAGAGCTATACCTCTGTCTTGAATGTGACCGGATGTGTTGCCACATCGGCGGATCCAATCCATTTTGATTTTGCAAAGCAGAAAGGTGTAAAGAAAGTCAAGTTGAATTTAACCAGATCAACAGCTGATTATTTACAGGTACAGGAAATGGAAATATATAAAGAGTCTAACGGAGCCGTGGCGGCTGCCTCTCAGGTAAACGAGCTTGAGATCGACTATGAAAATAAGACACTGATATTGCCGACGTTTGATGGACTTGCAACCAAGATCCTTTCCAGCAGCAATCAAAATGTGATTGCGCTTGACGGAACGGTTAATACCACTGTGGGCGGCACAGTTGATGTAGTACTTCAAATTGAGGATGACCTTGGCAATACTGCGAATACAAAACCGATCTCTGTCTTTGTTCTCGGTTTGACTCAGAAGATGGCAATGGCACAGGAAATTGAAAATGCAACTGCCAGCAGTTCTCAAAAGGGAAGACCTGCCACTTTATTGATTACAGGATACGCCAAACACCACAGTTCTTATGCAAAATGGTGGTCTTCTGCTCAGAATGTAAAAGAAAATGAGATCATCGTGACCTTAAAAGATGCGGCAGATGTGACCGGTGTGGCTTTACTGCCAGGTAACAATGCGGCTTACTTCCCTGATCGTGTAGAGGTGTACACCTCTAAGGACAATATTACCTGGACGCCCGTGCTTACCGAAGAGGGTATACAGATTACTGAGCTTACGTCAATGTATAATTACTATTTTGACGTGCAGAGGGATGTGAAATACATTAAGCTGATCTGCACCAATGGTGATGCCTATACCCAGCTTGGTAAGATTGAGGCACTGATTGCTCCCGAGTTTGAGACTGCCGCTGCCGCCGCCGAAAAGCTGGCGGTAAAGCAGAAAGACAAGTCGGTAGTATATGGCAATATTACCGAGCAGTTTTTAACCGAGATTATCGCAAGCGGTAACGAGAGTATCGTGGCAACGGACGGCAGCATTACCTTGCCTACCGAGCCTACCGAGCTAAGCCTTACTATTAAGGTAACAAACCTTTTGGATACCGCCGATACCGCCACCGTGACCCGCACTCTAAGTGTTAAAACGCAGGCGATGCTGGACGTAGAGGCAGTGGCAGAAGCCACAGACCTTATTCCTTGGGCGGACAGAGATGCCACCAAGATTACACTTCCCGAAGTGCCCGAGGGCTATAGCATTAAGATTGTGGAGAGCGATCATCCCGACGTGGTAGATCTGAACGGTAATATTACCAGAAGTGACGATACTACCTACGGGGTGCGCCTGACCTTTGAAATCACAAATAACACCACCGGTCTTTCTGCAAATACTAAAGCACTTTTAGTGCCTATCTATAAGACTTACGTGGCACCCACTATGTCTGAGGCGGAGATTGAAAAGATCCATCAGGACTTTGAGAGTATGGCCTATGGTGTCTTTGTAACTTATGTTGCAGAGTATAATGAGGTTTCTGCTACATTATATAGAGATGGTCGCGTTGTAGACGATGTAGACGAATTGGCAGATGCCTTCGATGTTAAGCAATTTGCTAAGGATATGGACGACTTTGGGGCAGAATATGTTATCTTTACCGTGCAACACGGTGACGATGCACCGCTGTTCCCAAGTATCACCAATCAGCGTTGGAGAGATGACCGTCGTCAAGAGGGTAGCAATGCCCGAAAGTCCTCTTCCAACCGCGATGTGATTGATGAGTTGTTGGATGCGTTGGAACCTTACGGAATTGACTTGCATTTGTATACAAGATTTGGTGGGTTCAATCATATAACCAGTCCTGAGGATAAGGAAAACCTTGGCGGCAGCGACAGTAGCGAAATTTTCAAGACCTTTGTTTTGGAACGTAACTATGAGCTAATAGAGCGCTATGGTGACCGTATCGCTGGCTTGTGGTACGACGGTATGGGTAGCCCCGCTATGTTCACAGAGGGTGAGGAGAGAGCCGAGCTGACAGAAATGCTCCGTTCCTTTAATCCTGCCATGATCATTACCATCAATACCGGCTTTAATGAGGGTGAAACCAATCTTTATTCTCATTTTAATTTCCAAGATGCATCAGCCTGGGAGGTTAACCGTTGGGTTGACTATCGAGACCTTGCTATATCTCATCATCAGATGGCTTCCTGCCTTGCTCAGCAATATTGGTGGACCAGATATCCACAAGATTATACTTTTAACAAGCAACCTCTTTCCGAGATGTTCCAATATATCACTTCACTTGCTTCCGTTTCTTATGAAGGCGGTTTTGCGGCATCCACCGGCATTTATGCTATTGAACCCGAATATCATGGCGAAGAGAATGATATTTGGATAAACAGCATGCGCAATTACCTTGTGGATTTGAATGAAGATTATATGAAGCCCGTGGCTGAGTCTGTTAAGAACACTTCAGTTGCCGTTGCTTATCCCACCCAAGAGGGTGCGACCATCAATACGCTTGAGTGGGGTGTTTCTACCGAATCAAGAGACGGTAAGAACGTCTATCTCCACGTATTCAATGCACCCAAGGGTAATACGTTGACACTTCCTGCGGCGGCAGACGGTTCTCTCTTTGCAGAAACTGCAAGCATTCTTAACTTTGATAAAACCACTACCCAAGGCGTGACTGTTACCAAGACAGAAGATGGTATTGCCATCACCTTGCCCGAGGGCAAAACTTGGGATGCAGTAGATACCGTTATCAAATTAGAGCGTACGGGATATGACGAGACTATTCCCGAATACAGCGGCGAAAAAGTATTCTATGACCAAGAACTCAAGGGAATGGCAGATGGAACAAAGGTGGTTCGCGAACTTGAGGGCAAAGAGTATTATTTCACTGTCGGCACCAATGTTTCCGGTGTACTTACCGATGATTGTTATCCTGTAGTAGATGGTGTAACACAAGTACATTTCTTTGCTAAAGAATATCTGCCGTTCCACGTTTACTTTGGATCGTATGCATTATATGGCGCCAAAGCAGGTATTAACCCCAATGATAAGGCAGATATTACCAAACCAAACGCCCTGCGTTCTTCCGATGAAGGTGAAACCGTTTTGGCAGGTATTGATAATGCGGCACCGAAGGGAAAAACCTATATTGCTTCCGAAGGCAAGGTTACTTTGGATGGCTTTACCTTCAAAGGAAATACAAATCTGATCATTGGCACGGAAAAAACAGAGGATGCAACTGACAAGAATATCTCTGTTGATATTATCAACTGTCGTAACTCCAATGCCGAGGATGCTTATGTTACAGCGCCTGCTACCGCACTGCTCCATGGCGCTACTGCTGAGCACAAGATTGTAAATATTAAGAACAACCGCTTTGACGGTGTTTGCTTTAATGGAATAAGTGCCACTGCTTTGTTTATGATTCGCAGTTGGGAAGGCACAGTGGAAAACAACTACATCAGCATGAAAAACTCTCTTACCATTGGAGACGGCACCACTGCAAATGATGTCAGCATCTTTTGGCTGCAAGGCGAAAGCTACAGCGGCAAAGACTGGTGGGGTAAAGAAGACGTTACCATTCAAAACAACCACTTGGAAGGAAGAATATCTACCAACATCAATCCGATGAGATATGATGACTATAAGGTGCATATCGTAGATAACACCATCATTCCTACCGCAGACAATAAGTCTATGATGAACCTGTATTTTGCAGGGGCAAGTAATGTAGATGGCGTTTCCAAGCCATATTCTAATATCGATACGGCAGACATTCTGATCAAAGGTAACAAAGTGCGCAATCCTTATGATATGCGACTTGCTTTTGTAAACACCTATGGCTCTGTTACCGCAGGTGCTACCGAGCAGATTGCCGATATTGAAAACTATAAAGCAGGTAGCATTAAGATCACGCAAAACGACCTTGATTACGGCACCATCAGCGGCAATGCCTTTGCAGGTACTGCCTATCAGGGTTATGACAATTTGGTAGTTAATATAGCTTGTAATAAATATGGTGCTACCGTGAACCCTGCATCAAACAAGGTAAACTTTGTTGACCTTGGTATTGAGGCAGATCATAAAGAGGTTGAACTTATAGTGGATACGCCTGCGACCGCTACTGAAAACGGAGTGGGTCACAAAGAGTGTGTCTTCTGCGGCAAGACGGTTGCAAGTGATATTGTGATCGAGTCAAACGGTGCGGCTTCTGTTAACGGTAAACCCTATGATTCATTTGAAGCCGCTCTGGCAGATGCCAAAGCAGGAGATACGGTTACACTCCACACCGACGCCCAGACAGAACTGCTTCTTATTAATCCTGAAGTTGCGGTGGATGTAAACGGTTATACGCTTACAACCAATTATGTTGTCGCACTGAAAGGCTCTGCGATTATTGACAGCAGTGAAAGCGGTAGCGGCAAACTGGCGGTAGACAAAAACAGTGTGGCACTGGATAAAGCCAACGGCGGTTATTTGCCCGTATATGAAAACGGCGCGTATAAGTTTACAAAGGTTGCTATGCGCCAAGTATTTGATGGCAACAAATATCTCTTCTCGCCGACCTTTAAAACAACCGTACATGATGCGCTGGCGGCAGGTATGCAAAGCAGTGCCACCAAAGTGGTTGTCAGAGTCACCT
>JAZROO010000004.1:0-43195 GCA_045648705.1 Eubacteriales bacterium
TATCACAGCGTAGCTGCATCACTTATCACTTATTTACAAACAATCTTGTTATGTGATATGATATTGACAAGTGAGGTATATATTATGTCAGAATCAAAGCACAGGGAACTTTCTATGGATTTTTTCCGTAGATATTATTGAATTAGTAAAGTATTTGAAATCTAACCACGAATCTATCATCTCCAACCAAATCGGCAGAAGCAGCACGAGTATCGGAGCCAACATCCACGAAGCAAACTATGCACATGGAAAGCCTGATTTTGTCGCAAAATTACAGATTGCCTTAAAGGAATGTTACAAAACGGAATATTGGCTGGAACTGTTTGTGAAATCCGATATTTTGAATAGAGAAACTGCTGTTGATCTTTATAATCAATGCGGTACGATCCGTCGTGTCTTAATTGCCTCCATCAACACCGCAAAGGAGAACTCAAAATGAGAGATAGTAATCTGTGGCTTCGAGCCCAAAGTATTCATATTCAGACACCTGTGGATATAGTGCCGGGTTTTAATATTGGTTTTGACAACAAAATTCCTGAGGAAACACAAAATGAATTGTGTAAATTTGTAAAATGGGTTGAAGATAATTTCAATATACCAATTACATTATGGGTTGATTTCGAATACAAACATTATCTTCTTAGAAACGATGGTAAAAGGGTCGGCTATCTGTTTTATTGGGCGGATTTTCCAACTTATCCCGTATTCTCGAACAAAGAGGATATTCCGGAAATCAGATTACCTGTTCGAACCGAATACAGTACAATGGACGAAATCCTTGGTTCATTCATTGAAGCCATCACAGACTATTTCGCATGGATTTGCAACGAAATCAGCGATGGTTATGAAGTTGATGAGAAGGACGTGGAAGAAGTGCTGCAAGCATATTGGGATACCAATGAGTGAACACGCTACTTTTGGTTAATTTTACCCCAATTCTGCTCCGCTTGGTTACTCTTTCGCTGAAAAAGACAAGTTTCTGTTGAAACTTGTCTTTTTCAGTTATATTCACCTTTGGCGAGTTATATTGCTTCGCAGTGATATTGCCTTTCGGCAAGATAAGCACACCTTCGGTGCATAAAGCGCCTGCGGCGTGAGTGAATTTATTTCATATCGCGCAAGCGATATATCGTTGAAAAATGTTTATTTTTGCGGTATTGCAAATATGATGTAAATATGGTAAAATACTTGGAGTTTATTACAAAGGAGGCGCGGCAATGCAAAACCGATTTTTTGGTGACAAATATTTTTATAAACGAATCATCGCACTGATGTTACCGATCATGATTCAAAACGGTATTATGAATCTTGTCAATATGCTTGACAACATTATGATCGGACAAGTGGGAACGGTTGAAATGACAGGGGTTGCCGTTGCCAACCAACTGCTTTTTGTGTTTAACCTGTGCATTTTCGGAGCGGTCAGTGGTGCAGGTATTTTCGGTGCACAGTTTTTTGGAAAAAAAGACCACACGGGCGTGCAGTACACCTTCCGCTTTAAACTGTTGTTTTGCCTTGGACTGTCCCTTGCAGGTATTGCAATTTTGTTTTTCGGCGGACAAGGACTGATTTCACTGTATCTTTCGGGAGACAGTGGCGGCGGCGATGCCGCGGCAAGTCTTGCCTTTGGCTATGAGTATCTGCTGATCATGCTGATCGGCCTGATCCCCAATGCCATTTCTCAGTGCTATGCCAGTACCCTCAGAGAAACCAACCATACGGTTTTGCCAATGGTATGCGGTGTTGCAGCGGTGTTTGTCAACCTGATGTTCAACTACGTTTTGATCTTCGGCCGCTTGGGCGCGCCCAAACTCGGTGTTGCCGGTGCCGCGATTGCTACGGTTATTTCCCGTTTTGTCGAAATGATTATAATCATCGTTTGGGTGGGACTGCATAAAAAAGACAATCCGTTTATCATCGGCGCTTACCGCTCGATGTACGTACCGATGAAACTGATTCGCCAAATTGCCACAAAAGGTTTGCCGCTGATGGCAAACGAGGCTATGTGGGCGGCAGGCGTTGCCACCGTTAACCAACTTTATTCCATGCGCGGATTAAACGTGGTGGCGGCAAACAACATCTCCCAAACTTTTTGGAACGTATTTTCCGTTGCCTTTTTGGCGGTCGGTGTTGCCATCGGCATTGTGCTCGGTCAAATGCTTGGTGCCGACGAAAAGGAGGAGGCTCGTCTTGCCGCTTCCCGACTTGTTACTTTCTCCATCCTTTTGAGCATTGGAGTTGCTGTCTGCTATGCATTGTCAGCAGAGTTTATTCCCCTTGCTTTCAACACTGGTGAAGAAGTTCGTCTGCTTGCTACCCGACTGATGCAAATCTGCGCCTTCGCCATGCCGCTTGACGCTTGCGCCAATGCCTGCTATTTCACCCTTCGTTCCGGCGGCAAAACGTTGGTAACGTTTTTGTTTGACAGTGTGTTTGTCTGGGTGGTACAAGCAAGTGTGGTTGCCATACTCATTTACTTTACCGATCTGCCGATTCTCCCTCTCTTTGCCATCAGTCAGGCACTCAATCTGATCAAAGCAACCGTTGGAAGCATTCTGGTGCAAAAAGGCATCTGGGTCAGAAATATTGTAGGATAAACTACACCCAAATAACATAAAAAACCACGATGAAAACTCATCGTGGTTTTGTTTTATGGCAATAAAATAATATATCCTGCCGATTCAAAGCAATAATCCTTGCCTTTAAGTATCTGAGCCAACTCAAAACTGTCCTTCGGCAGTTGACGGACACGAAGTGCCACCGAAGGCACTTGTCTGTCAGGATGGTGAAAGTCCGTTCCGGCTGTCAAGACATTTGCTTTACACTCTTTGGCGTGGCGCAATGCGGTAGCAGGTCGCGAATTATGCCCTTCGTGAAAATTGTGCACTTCAAAACCGTCCACCAAATCGGCATCAATCAGCTCCATATGGTTTCTGAACGGGTGGGCCTGTACAAGTACACTGCGCTCCTCTTTTCCCTCGCGCACATATGCCTCGATTCCCTTTTCAAAATAATCAGCCGCGCTTTGCAGTACTTGCCGATCCACTCCGTAAAGCAAATAGTCGTTTGAGTTTTCAGTAAATCGCAGTTCCGCGCCTAAATATACCTTCATCCCGTATTGACGGGCGTGCTCGCGCGCACACTCGCACTCATCAATATAATCATCTATCTCCATACGCTGCAACAACGACGAAGTAAAATGATTGGTCAGCACCAGTGCATCAAAACCTGCCTCGTGATAAATGTCCACAAGTTCTTGCGCCGTTACGTCGGAACAAGAAGAAGCAGGACGGGAATGAGCATGCAGTTCTATGCAGTAGGGATACTGCGCCAATATGTCTTTTGGAAGCTTTTGTAAATCCATAATATCACCCAAGCACATTTTAGCACCTTACAAATACAAAGTCAACGAATTCGTAATCAAAAAGTTGCATATCTGCCATAAAAGTGCTATAATATAGAAAAATCAAAAGGATGTGTCTGATATGGAATGGATCATCGTATATATTGTTCTGAGCGCAATGGCTATATATTTGTTTTTAATATTCCCTGCCCTGCGCCAACACCCCGATAGATTTTTAATGCGCGGAATGTTTGTAGCGCATCGGGGTCTGCACGCCAAAGAACTGGATATACCCGAAAACTCCCTTAAGTCGTATGCACTGGCAAAAGAAGCAGGATTTTGCATTGAAATTGATATTCGACTGACGGGTGACGGTCAGGTCGTCGTCTTTCACGACAGCAATACAAAGCGTGTCTGCGGTCAGGATTTGAAGGTGCGCGAAAGCACGATGGAGCAACTCTCCTCCCTGCGTTTGCTTGATACCGACGAAGCGATTCCGACACTGGAGCAAGTACTTTCACTTGTCAGTGGAAAGGTGCCGCTTTTGATTGAATTTAAGTGCGATTACGGTGAATCCAAAGCACTTTGCGTCGCAGCCGACAAAATTCTTTCAAAATATAAAGGAAAATATTTTGTACAATCCTTTTATCCCCCTGTTTTGCGCTGGTATCGCAAACACAGACCCGAAATCTGCAGAGGGCAACTCTCTTGCAGACATCAAAAACGCAGTTTTTATAACTTGATGGCAACGCATCTTTTGTTTAACTTTATTGCAAGACCCGACTTTGTCAGCTATCGTCATCAAGATGCAGGAGTGTTTTCACGCGGAATGTGTACGGCATTGGGCGCCTTCCCTGTTGCCTGGACCTTTACCGCCGCCGAGCAAGTAAAGGCAGCAAGACCTCTGTTTAAAACTTATATTTTTGAAAACTTTTTACCCGAACATCCCTACGAATAAAACAAAAAAGAGCCCACAGGGCTCTTTTTTATTTTTCGAAGATCAATGTGACCGGTCCGTCATTATCGGAGCTGACGCACATATCTGCGCCAAACTGACCATGCTCCACTGCAAACCCTGCATCACCCAGCACCTTCATAAAATACTCATACAGTGGCTCTGCCACATCGGGTTTTGCCGCACCCGTAAATCCGGGGCGACGGCTTTTGAGATCGGCATACAGAGTGAATTGGCTGACCACCAATATCTCTCCCCCTACCTGCGAGAGCGACAAATTCATCTTGCCGTTTTCATCCTCAAACACTCTGCACCCTATAATTCTGTCCGCCAACCACTCGGCATCCTTTTTCGTATCCTCCGGTGCAATGCCGAGAAGTACCAAAAATCCTTTGCCGATGGCACCGACTTGTTTTCCCTCAATGGTAACACTTGCATTATTTACTCTGGTAACAACTGCTCTCATTTTGCAATCTCCATAATCAGTTTTTTAAGTTCCGCCACGTCTTTGGCTATATAGTCCGCCCCTGCATCTTTTAACTCCGTAAGACTTCCGTGCCCGTAAAGCACACCAACCGAGCAAAGACCAAGGTGATGCGCTCCCTGCACATCGTACATTCTGTCCCCAATCATCAGAGCATTGTCTGCAGAAATATCGGGGTAAAGTTGTTTTATATAGCAAAGAACATCCTCTTTTTTGGGGCGTTCTTCCTTTAAAGTGTTGCCGGCGACTAAAGTAAAATATTCAAGCAACCCAAAATGCTCAAGGATTCTAGCGGCATATTCCTCGGGTTTGGAGGT
Organism: Eubacteriales bacterium; assembly: GCA_045648705.1. Taxonomy (GTDB): domain Bacteria; phylum Bacillota; class Clostridia; order Oscillospirales; family QAKW01; genus Firm-08. Next base: position 5,100 of record JAZROO010000004.1, read on the forward strand.
GGCAAGTATTAAAGTGTGACCTTGCTGTGAAAGGTACTCTAAAAGTGCAGGGATCCCCTCATACACTTCGTTTTCAAAAATACCTTTATCGGCAAAATATTCGCGGTAATACACAACTGCCTGCACCGCCTTTTCTCTTGAAAATCCCCATTGCTGTTCAAAGGAGTCAATGAGCGGCGGTCCGATGCACAGACGAAGCTTTTGCCTGTCTGTTTCCTCAATACCGTATTTGCGCAAAGCGTATTTGATTGAATTTGTAATGCCGCTTTCCGGCTCTGTAAGCGTACCGTCCAGATCAAAGAGTAAATACATTGTTTTCACCTCATTTTTATTTTACTATACTTTATTTGCCTTTGCAAGTCCTTGACGCGAAGGTTATGCTTTGCTACAATAATAGCAAAGGAGATTTTGCTATGAAAAAAATTGCAAGTTTTACCATTAATCACGATACCTTGACCAAAGGAATGTATGTTTCCCGCGTGGACGGTGATATCATCACCTATGATATCCGTATGAAAAATCCCAACGGCAACGATTATCTTGAAAATGCATCAATGCACACCTTTGAGCATCTGTTTGCCACCTACGCGCGCAACAGTGCATGGACAGATGAGGTTATCTACGTAGGTCCCATGGGATGCCGCACGGGCTTTTATCTATTACTCAGAGACACGGTTTCCAAAAGCGATGCCATCAAACTGATGCAAGAGAGCATCGCCTTCATCCTTGCGTTTGAGGGTGAGATTCCCGGCAGTAAAAAAGAGGAATGCGGCAATTATCTTGAGCATAGCCTCAAAGGTGCCAAGGAAATTGCGGCAGATATGAAAGCCGTTCTTGCCGACTGGACACCTGAAAAACTATCCTATCCTCTGTAAAAAGGAGTTATCTATGCGCATCAGCGGTATTAAAATTTCAGTAGACAGACAACAAAATATCGCCCAAGCCATCACCAAAAAGTGCGGCAAAAAGCCGACTGCTTTTCGCGTAGAAAAACGCTCGATTGATGCGCGTGGCGGCAAGGTGAACTTTGTGTACACCGTGGAAGCAAACTTTGACGGCTCACCGCTTGCAAAAAAAGAGCGCCTGGCTATACCAACCGTTCGTTCTGACAGTCGCCCCGTTATTATCGGCTACGGGCCTTGCGGAATGTTTGCCGCCTACGTTTTGGCAAAAGCAGGACTGCGCCCCATCGTACTGGAACGAGGCAAAACCGTTGATAAGCGACAAAAAGACGTCGGCGCTTTTCACAGTGAAAGACGGCTTGACACTCAATCCAACATTCAGTTTGGTGAAGGCGGTGCCGGCACGTTTTCTGACGGAAAACTCACCACCCTCATCGGCTCTCCCTTGTGCGCTGAAGTGTTGGAAACATTCATAGAATGTGGCGCCCCTGAGGAAATACGATGGTTGGCGCGCCCCCATATCGGCACTGACGAGCTGCGCAAAGTGGTTACCAATCTGCGCCAAAAAACCCTCAACCTCGGTGCTGAGATACGCTTTGAAACCCAAGCAACCGCCCTTTTAACCCAAAACGGAAAAATCAAAGGCGTAAAAGCAGGCGAAGATATTTTAACCGATACCTTGATTCTCGCCATCGGGCATAGTGCACGGGACACGCTGGAACAGCTGTATGCCCAAAACGTACCGATGATCCCCAAAGCATTTTCCGTCGGCGCACGTATTGAACATCCGCAAGAACTTATTAACAGTTCTCAATACGGTGACTATGCAAAACATCTTGGTGCCGCCGATTATAAACTTTCTTATCACACCGCCTTGGGTCGCGGTGTATATACCTTTTGTATGTGTCCGGGCGGCTATGTGGTCGGTGCGGCAAGTGAGGAAAATATGGTGGTGACCAACGGTATGAGTTATCACGCGCGTGACGGCCGAAATGCCAATGCCGCCTTGCTTGTCGACGTTCGTCCCGAAGACTACGGAAGCGAGCATGCGCTGAGCGGTATGTATTTTCAACGAAAGTTGGAGCGCGCGGCATTCATAGCAGGCGGCAGCAACTATAATGCGCCTTGCCAACGCGTAGAGGACTTTTTAAATCACCGCGCCTCCACTGCCTTCGGCACCGTCAGACCCACCTATATGCCGGGGGTTACTCCGTCGGAACTCGATACTGTGTTGCCCCCATTTGTATGCGATTCTATGCGAGAGGCACTCCCCGTATTTGCACGAAAGATTCGCGGCTATGATTTACCCGATGCACTGCTCACAGGTGTGGAAAGCCGCACCTCCTCCCCCGTTCGTTTGCTCAGAGATGAACTTGGGCAAAGTGCGCTGGAGGGTCTTTACCCTGCAGGAGAAGGCGCAGGGTATGCAGGCGGCATTATGTCCGCCGCCGTAGACGGCATCAAAACTGCACTTAAAATTATAGAAAAATTGCAAGGCTAATATAAAACCCCACAGTACCAAACGCACTGTGGGGTATTTTTTATATATTCAAACTTTGGTAAATTTCTTTGATATCTTCTTGCTTTGGCGGCAACGAAGACTCACTCAGACAAGCCGCACTGCCAAAAGCAACGCAAAGCCCAAGTTTTTGTGCCGACGTTAGTCCAAGATAATGCGCGGTAATAAATCCTGCAATACTGCTGTCCCCTGCACCGACTGTGGATCGAACTAAAACCGAGGGTGCCTTGCAGACAAATTTTCCATCTTCATTTACAAGAACTGCCCCTTTGGCACCCAGACTTATTATCACATTTGCAATCGCATTATCGTGCAATTCTTTGGCAACAACACAAGCATCGGCAAGGGTGGTAACTGACGAGTTGCAATATTGCAAAATCTCCTCCTCATTGGGTTTGACAAGCCACGGGGACAAACCAAGCAACTCGTTCAGGGAAAAGGATTTGGAATCTATGACAAGTAGTACTCCTTTACACTTTAACTTCTCTAAATACGGCATCATATCTGCCGCAGTTATCCCTTCGGGCAGTCTGCCCGTCACCGTAAGAACGTCTCCTACATTCATCTGTGAGCACAAGTCAGCAAAAATCTCATCAAGTACAGATGACTGCACCAACGGACTATCAAAAGAAATGCGTGTTTCCCCCAAATGAGTCGCAATGGTGATATTTTCTCGGATTTTTCCGTCGCACCAAACAGCAGATAAATCTACCCCTTGCGCAGACAGTTGACGCGCAAACTCCTCCCCATTCTCTCTGCCAAGCAAGGCAATAGCGGTATTGGGAATGTTGGCCATTTGCAGTGCACGCGAAATATTGATACCCTTGCCGCCTGCAACCTTACCTTCAGACACCACCAGATTTTCTTTGTTTAATAAAAGTGTTTCTGCTCTGCAATAATTATCAAAGGCAGGAGAAAGGGTCAGCGTAAATATTCTCATAATGTTTTAACCTTTAAAAAAGGTGTAAGGAAAGTCCTTACACCTTTTATTTGATTTTTATTGTAAATAAGCGTTGGAGCAATATGCGATAACAGCCCAGTGGTCACTGGCTTTGTACTGATTGTCGCCGGCTTTAACTTCTACACCATCAGGCGGGAACTGTCTTTCAATGGTTTTGAATGTGTTACAATCCTGAACGTTACCATTGATCAGAACGTGGTCAATGCTATGACCGCCGGTAGCATTAGCGGAAATCTCGCGGCTGCAGACAAACTTATCGCCTGTCAAAGCCATCATAGGAGCTGAGCCGGGAGCGGCATTATAGTCACCGGTTGAATAAGAAGCCATCGTATCGGGTACGTTGTTTTTAAGGAAGTTGATCAAAATGTTTGCCTGATTGGTACGAAGAATCTCGCCTTGATCGGCATTGTGAACACCGTTAATAATCGGGTTGGGGGATTGGTGAGTGTTGGTAAAGAGGATGTTGATATTATCCTTTTTATCGTAAAGTTTTACCCAAACTGCGCCTCTGTTTGCAACCGATTTATCGGTATTCAAAAAGCCACTGTCAAGCAACTCAAAGCGGTCCTTCTTGAAAAACAAAGTATTGGTAACACAAACTTCATCTGCATTAAAGTGCTGATAATCTTTTAGTTCGTCTACTAAATACTGGTACATATCAAAGTTATTGGTGTTGGCAGTTGCCTTACTCATTTCTTGTGTACCAAGCAGATCGGGATCTTCATCACGGATGGTTTGCAAAACCCAAGGTGCACGAACGTTCGGTTGAGCAAAACCAACGTACCAAGAGTCCCAAGCCAAGATGTTAAAGGACATACACTTCAAAGTGTAGTCAGGCATCTCTGCACCGTCATCGCCTGTGGGCGGAACATATGTATCATCATCAAGATCAGTATCACCTGTGCCGTCATCAGTTGTGCCGTCATCAGTTGTGCCACCGTCATCATTGGAAGGCGCATCAGAAGGATCGTTTGTGGGAGCATCAACATACACGGTGGAGTTAACGGTTTTGGTAATCGTTTCGGTAATATCCTGAACAGATTTGGAAATACCGTGAAGCTGACCTAAAAAGCTACTGTCTCTACCGGTATAATTGGTGCCGCTACATGCCGTCATCATACCCAGAGAAAGAACAGCAATCAGGCAAATTGCCACGATTTTAAAATATTTTCTCATACGACGAGCTCCTTTGCTTATTAATAGATAAAGTTACATCATTATTATATATTATATTTATTAAAATTGCAACTAATAATTTTATTTTTTATGCTATTTCTTGTCACTTTGTACGATAAAAGTAACAAATAAAGCCGTCACCCTTGCCACGCAAGGGTGACGGCTTTTATTTTAGTTACCGTTTGACTCACTCAACGTGATTTTTGCCGTATAAGTCTGGCGATTGGTATAACGATAGAATTTGATGGTAACGGTATCCCCTGCTTTGCACTCATCTTTTGCTACGTCAAGATCGGCAAAGCCTGTGATGGTCTGACCGTTGAATTCGGTAATAATGTCATATTGACGTAAGCCTGCTTTATAAGCAGCACTGCCTTCCTCAACGTAGACAACGTATACACCCGTCGGCACACCGTACATCATAGCGGTTTGAGCAGAGATATCCTGACCTTGAATACCGATCATCGGACGACCGCTGATAAAGCCCTTTGAAATCAATTCTTTAACGATCGGGATCGCATCGCTGATGGGAATGGCAAAACCAAGTCCCTCGGCATCGAGATCACTGATTTTAGAGGAGCAAATGCCGACTACCTGACCATACAAATTCACCAAAGCACCGCCGGAATTACCGGGGTTGATGGCGGCATCGGTCTGTATCAGATTCATTTTGCCGTTACTGGTCATCACGCTTCTGTCCAGCGCTGAAACGATACCACTGGTTACCGAACTTTGCAGTTCAAGACCATAAGGATTACCGATAGCAACGACTGTTTCACCCAAGCTCAGCTCTGCACTGTTGCCAATATCGGCAGCATTAAGATCCGTTGCCTCTACTTTAACAACCGCAAGGTCTGTTTTGGTATCACTACCGATCACCTTTGCATCGTAAGTGGTTTGCTTTTCGTCGGGCAGAACGATTTGTACTGCCGTGGCATTTTCTACCACGTGTGCGTTGGTGATAATATAACCGTCAGCCGATAAAATGATACCACTGCCCTGACCCTCAGTTGCATAAAAGCCTTCGCCTGTTTTGGCTACAACACCGACAACCTGCGGCAAAGTCTTGTTAACAACCTGTTCGATGCTCATTCTTTCACTGTCGTCTTTGCTTTGCTCTACAACGTCGACACTGGGTACCTGCTCGGCATTGTTCTCTTTATTGTCCCCCAGCACTACTTCGTTACCGCTTTGCGTAACAGGTGCTTCATTTCCGCTGACCATATAAATAATTGCCGCCATACTTGCAATAATGGTGATAATCAAAAGACTGGACACCACGATTAAGGCAATCATCAATCCGTTTTTCTTTTGCTTGGGCGGTACAGGCGTAACCACCGGCGGAACGTAGTTTTCCTGCACGGGCGGTACAGTCTGCGACGGTTGCTGATAATCATAGTAGGAAGTGGGATTTTGCACGGTATATTCTTCCTGCTGATAATAGGACGGCGCAGGCGTTGTCTGCTCGGTTTCGGTTGCTTCGGCCTCAGGCTGTGTTTGTTCGTTATCCATCGGCTCGTTTACAAGTTCATCATCATTACGATAAACGTTATTTTCCTCCATTTCAGGACCCTCTCTTTCAATTGTATGGTTCAATCATATCATAAAAATATAAAAAAATTGTGAACATTTTATATCTTTTTTAAAAATCTTTCGCCTCGGGCAAACTAAATGAAAATTCAACATACTCGCCCTGTTTGGAGGAAACAAAAATATCTCCTCCCATTTCGCGCACGATGGTGCGCACTAAATACAATCCGATTCCCACACCGTGACGGTTTTGCGAACGGCTTTTGTCAGTCTTGTAAAATCTCTCAAAAATCTGACCGACGTCTTTTTGCGCAATGCCCTCACCTGTATTGTATACCGAGGTGAAAACCATATTCTCTCTTGCGCTCATTTTTACAATGATTTTACCGCCAACGTCAACGAATTTCACCGCGTTATCAAGTAAATTATAGATCACGCGATAAACACTGTCGGAATCGGCATAAACGTAAAACTCTTGATTTTCATCAATATCAACGATAAGTTCTGCCTGTTTTTCCTGCAGACGTTCACTCAACGTATCAAGATTTTTCTTTACCAAAGTTCCCAGTTCAAAATTTGTTTTGGTATATACCATCGTCCCTGCCTGTATTCTTGCCACGTCCAGCATAGACGACACCATTCGGCTCAACCGCTTGACTTCCTCCGAAACAATTGCAAGGTATTTGGGCTGTTCCTCCGCTTCAATAACACCGTCCAATATTCCATCGATAAAACCACCGATCGTCGTCATCGGAGTGCGCAATTCGTGGGAAACGTCCTCCACAAAGCCTTGGCGCATTTGCTCCAGTTTGCCAAGAGAATCCGCCATATTGTTAAATGCCATACCAAGCTCACCGAGTTCATCATTGTGGCGCACCGCAATGCGCATGGAGAAATCCCCCTGTGCATAGCGTTTGACCGCTTGACTCATCTGCATGAGCGGTAAAAACATTTTAAGAGTAACAAAATAAACAATGATAAATGCAATCGTCAGCGCTATCGCTGTAAACAACAGATAAATCAGAAAAAACGGAATCAACACTTCCCACAATCGCATCTGCGTAGTGGTAACAAACACTGCACCGACAATTTGATTATCCCCGATCATAATAGGGGCACCGACCGTGTAAGCCCGTCGATACGCGCTTCCTTTTAAAAACATACCGTCCTTACGATAGATGGCACCGCTTAGAACAGATTGCAGTGCATCAGCAGGAATCAAACCCTTTTGGGCGGCGCTTGGGGAGATTTCCAAAGTGGAGGCTGCCAGCAGACCGCTATCTGTCATAATCAAAATATCCGCCTCAAGCGTGTCTTTAACCACGTCCATTGCATTTTCCAACACTTTGCCGCCGACAAAATAGCCGTTTTTGGGCATCTCGGCATACAAAGAGCTTAGTTTGATTGCCGCGCTTTCCAAATCACCGGCAGTTTGCGTGATGGTCTGACTTGCCATCACCGCACTGGACAACACGCCCATAATCATCAGTATTGCCAATATGATGGAGGCGCAAATGGTGAAATATTTTAAAAATATTCGTTTAAACATCGGACTGAATCAACTCAAATTTATATCCGACGCCCCAAACGGTTTTCAGTGCCCATTTGTCAGATACGCCCTCGAGTTTTTCACGAATACGCTTAACGTGCACGTCCACCGTTCTGGAATCGCCAAAATACTTAAAGCCCCAAATCTCGTCGAGCAGTTGGTCTCGGGTAAAAACACGATTGGGATGACAGGCAAGATGATAAAGAAGTTCAATTTCCTTGGGCGGTGCTTCCACATCCTTGCCGTTGACCCTGAGTTTATAGTTGGTCAGTGAGACGTACAGTCCCTCATATTCCACTTCTTGCATTTGAGCGCTTTTAGAATCGGTACCGACACGGCGCAAAACGCTTTTGATCCGTGCCAACACCTCTTTGGTATCAAAGGGTTTGGTGATATAATCGTCTGCTCCGAGTTCCAGACCCAACACCTTGTCGATCGTCTCCCCTTTTGCGCTCACCATAATGATCGGTACCGATGAGGTTTTTCGGATCTCTCTGCAAACATCCCAACCATCTCTGATCGGCAACATAATATCAAGCAATATAAGGTCGGGAGAAAAGGAAACGAATCGACTCAGTGCCGTTTCCCCATCGTGAGCATATTCCACTTCATAATTATCTTTTCGAAGATACAGTCCCAGTAACTCGCAAATATTTTTTTCGTCATCTACCACCAGAATTTTACTCATAATGTTGCCTCCTTCCTATGTAACTACATTATATCTTATCCATCACAAAAAATGTTGTACAAATTGTGAATAAACAGAAACTAAGTTTTAAAAATCACCAATTTTTGTTCTTTGTCTTTTATAATAATTCTGCCGCCCGAAAGTTCGGTGAGGGCTGATTTGAACTGTTGGGTTTCTTCGATAGGCAGTGCCAATGTAAGAGAAACTGCAGTATGGTAGTTCTTTTCCAAAACTTCTACCGTTTGATGCTCAAGTTTTCTCTCTACGGCACTGAAATTGTCGTACGGGATTTCAATATCCAAAATCTGAGCAGGGCATTTATAGCTTTTGCCAACTTTGTCCACCCCGTCGGCACAGCCTTTACTGTAAGCTCGTGTCAGTCCGCTGGCGCCAAGCAAAATACCGCCGAAATAGCGCACCACCACCACGCAGACATCTTCAATATCCTGCTTTTGAAGCACACCAAGCATCGGGCTTCCTGCAGTGCCTTGCGGTTCCCCGTCATCACTATAACGTTCACCAAATGGGTCATGCACACGATATGCCCAGCAATGATGCCGCGCATCAGGATACTTCTTTTTAATTTCCAAAACAAAGCTTTCCGCTTCAGCGGCAGTGGTAACGGGTCTGGCATGGGTAATAAATCTGCTCTTTTTCTCTACAAATTCACTTACCGCTTCATTTGCCGCCGCAAAATATCCCTTCATCGTATTCACATCCATTCCTCTTTCAAATACTATTTTAGGGTAGTGCGAAATATCCAAACCCGCCTCAAAGTGTTGCATTACGGTGCTTTTTGCCCTTTTTTCTTTGAAGGGCGTCAGCCCATCTGCATCAAAAAGAACAAAAATCTCCACAAATCCATTCCTTTGAGGTCTTAGGATTTTAAAATGAGCGGATTTTTGGCGGGTCAAGGCACAAAACGCAGTCCATACTGCCGTATGGACGAGGCTTTTAACACAGAGCCGACGAAAATCCGCCATTTTAAAACGGTGTTCGGATAATTCTCACTACCCTAGGATACCATATTTTCCCCAAAATGTAAATATTTTTCATTCCTAATGATAAACTCTTGATTTTCCTAAAAAATATAAGTATAATATAGAGGTAATAATTTTCAAAGGAGATAATAAAATGCTTGTCAATGTAAAAGATATGATGATTAAGGCTCGCGACGGCAAATATGCAGTCGGCCAATTCAACATCAACAATCTGGAATGGACCAAAGCTATTTTGCAAACCGCTCAAGAGAATAACAGCCCTGTTATCCTCGGTGTTTCTGAGGGTGCTGCAAAATATATGTGCGGTTTCAAAACCGTTGCTTCTATGGTTAGCGCCATGATTGATGATCTGGGTATCACCGTTCCTGTTGCACTGCATCTGGACCACGGTTCCTATGACGGTGCCAAGAAAGCAATGGAGGCAGGTTTCAGCTCCATTATGTTCGACGGTTCTCATTACCCCATCGAAGAAAACATCGCAAAAACCAAAGAGATCATTTCTCTGTGTGCCGCTAAAGGTCTGTCTGTTGAGGCAGAAGTTGGCGCCATCGGCGGTGAAGAAGACGGCGTTGTAGGTAACGGTGAAGTTGCAGATCCTGCAGAATGCAAAACCATCGCAGACCTCGGTGTTGATATTCTTGCAGCCGGTATCGGTAACATCCACGGCAAATATCCTGCTAACTGGGCAGGACTGAGATTTGATGTTTTGGAAAACATCAACAATGCAACCCTCGGTATGCCTTTGGTACTGCACGGCGGCACCGGTATTCCCGACGAAATGGTTGCCAAGGCAATCTCTTTGGGCGTTTGCAAAATCAACGTAAACACCGAATGTCAGCTTTCCTTCCAGGAAGCCACTCGCGCTTACATTGAAGCCGGCAAGGACCGTGAAGGCAAAGGCTTTGACCCCAGAAAATTACTGGCTCCCGGCGTAGAAGCCATCAAAGCCAAAGTAAAAGAAAAGATGGAACTGTTCGGCTCCATCGGCAAAGCATAAGAATCAAACATTAAACGGCACACCTTCGTTTTGAAGGTGTCCCGTTTTTATTTTGGGATTATTATATTCTCTCAAATGCCATACGCGGCGTACCGTCAAGCATATAAACCGTACCGCAATGAACAAAGCCTGCCCTTACAAGCGCATTTCTCATCGGCAGGTTTACTTCGTGCGTATCGCATCGAAGCACGGAATAAAACTGCAATGCAAACTCGACCGCTTTTTGTACGCATCCTTTGCATTTTCCCGATGATGCAACACGATGAATGGTACCGTACGGTCCGTTTTGCAGCCATTGTCCGTCAATTACCTTATAGGTCGGCTCGGGTCGGGACATCATTGTAAACGCGGCGCAAACCACCCCATCTTCTTCAATGACATATTCTTCCCCCAGTTCAATATCTCTCACCACATCTATCTCCGAAGGATAAACACCCGTCCACTGCTTATAATTTCCATTCTGCCGCATAAAGCCACGCGCCAGATCAAATATTTCCAAAATTGCAGGAACGTCCTGCATTGTTGCCGGTCGAATTTTTTGCATTATTACTTCCTCTATAAATCGTTTCTTACATTTATAATATATGCGGCTCTCCGATATCAGAGAGCCGCATTTTGTGTTTTAAAATATGGTTTCAAGCCTTTGCAAATTAGTTTGCAAAGAAACCAAGAGCCAGATTCTTCAGGATCTGTGCAACCTCAGCTCTGGTAGCTTCAGCCTTGGGAGCAAATTTACCATTGCCGCGACCCTGTACTAATCCTGCTTTCTGGCAGGTCACTACGCTTTCGTAAGCATAGGAGCTGATCTTACTTGCATCAGCAAATGCTGTGGGCTCAGATTTGGCAGTCAGGGTAACGCCACTGTAATTTGCATAGCGAACGATCATTGCGCAAATCTGCTCACGTGTAACCGGATCATTGGGGCAGAATTTATTGGCGGAAACACCGCTGACAATATTGTTTTTAGCAGCCCATGCAACATAACCGGTATAATACTGATTTCTCTTAACATCAGTAAATTTGGTTTTGGCTGCGTGATTCACTTCAACGCCTGCCATTCTGCCGAGAACAGTAACAAACATTGCTCTGTTCATAGTCATAACGGGGCTGAATTCATTGACAGCAGTGCCTGTGAACAAGCCGTTATCCAAAGCAAATTTTACGGTTTCATAATACCAATCGTTTGTAGATACGTCCAAAATACCGGCCATGGTATCTTCAACTACTTCAAGCTTTGCAATTTCTTTACTCTTGAGAACTTCACCGCACTTGGTGCACAAAATGGCATCGATACCGGTGCAGTAGGTGCGAGGCTGACGAGTGATGGTCCATTCGCCTGCGCTATGCGGTAATTTTTCAATTGCTTTTGTTGTGGCAAGTTTGCTTTGGCAATCATTGCAATACTCTTGCAGCTTGCCTTCTGCTGCACAGGTGGGAGCCTTTACTTGTTTCCAAGCGGTGTTTTTATGACCGGTGGCAGCGATTGCTTGGGTTTCGGTGCCTTTGGTAATCACACCGTCAACCGTGCAGGTAGCAGCCTTTGTCAGCACCCATACGTTTGCTTCGTCACCGTATGCATATTCAACGTTGCTTGCCAACACCTGAGCGCAATCTTTGCAGATCTTATTCCAGGTGCCTTTTTCGGTAGCAGTTGCCGCTTTAACAATTTCGTAGTAAACAACAGTTTCAGGGCAAGAAATTGTTTCATAAGCAATATTGTTTGCAGTAGCATATGCAATCACGTAAGCTGCATTGTCGTAGCAAGAGATCTTTGCGGTAGTGTCCTTAAATGCATCTGTACCAATGTAGGTAACGGAAGTGGGAACAAATACGGTTTTAACCTTATTGTTTTTATTAAATGTTTTATCGGCAATTGCAAGTGTTCCTGCTTTAATTTCGATGGCTTTATCTTCGTTTAATGCGCCCTTATAACCAATAAAGACTTTTCCTAAATACAAAGCACCGTCAGCTTGCAATTCATACCATTTGCTGTTTTTAAGAACATCTGAACCAACAGACAACAAGCTGTCTGTTGCTTTAACGTCGATCAAAGCGGAGCAACCGGCAAATGCTTCTGCATCCACACGAGTTACGTTTGCAGGAATTTCGATAGAAGTAACAGCAGTATTGTCTTGATAGAGATAGCTGGGAATGGTGGTTACCTTTTCACCCAAAACGATGTTTGCAAGTTTGGTGCAGCCTGCAAAAGCATCTTCACCAATGCTGCAAGCAGCTGCATTGAAATTCAATTTTTCCAAATTAGCGCAACCTGCAAATGCCTTACTTGCAATAGAAGTAACCTGTTCGGGAATGGTAATTTCTTTCATATTGTTTGCGCTGTAACGAGAAAACAGGTTGGCAGGAATGTGCTTAACGCCACTGCCCAAAACGATATTCTCAAGTCTGTGGCAATAGTCAAATGCATTCACTGCAACATCAGTACAATTAGCCGCATTGTAGTTGATTGTTTTGATGTTATAGCAACCGGTAAATGCGCCGGTCTGAATCTGAGTAACCTTAGCAGGAATGGTAACGGTTGTAATTGCAGAATTAGCAGTGCACAAATTTGTGGGAATCACTTCTACGTTAGCACCAAAATTGATTTCACTGGCAGCGGTACCGGAGAAAGCGTCAGCCGCAACGGTAGCAGTTTTGGAATTGTAATTAAACTGTTTCAAAGCAGTGCAATCAGCAAAGGCGCCCTTGTCAATGACGGTTACTGCTTGAGGAAGAGTAATCTTAGTGATATATTTGCTTCCCTTAAAAGCATCTTGGGGAATGGTGTTGCAAGAGGTCAATTCGATTTCTTTAAAAGAGGAAGGCATACTAGCATTACCATTTGCATCCGCAGCACCAAACAGGTAACCGACAACAGAAGTTGCGGCAACAGTTTTGGTGGAGCCAATGAAGGGTGCTGTCACCTTTTCGACCTTAGTACCGGTCAAAGCATTTTTACCAATATAAGTAACGCTGGTGGGAATAACCAACTCACGAACAACCTTATTGTTCATCAAAGCGTTTTCAGCCACACCGAGTGTATTGGCAGGCAGGGTTACAACAGCTTCGCTACCTGTGTATGTAACGAAAACTCTGTTGAGCATCACGATACCGGCAGGTTGATTTTTCAGCCAAGGAGTACCTTTAAAGGCATCCATTGCCACGATTCTAAGGCTGTTACCTGCAGTAATGCTTTCCAAAGCTGTACAACCTTCAAATGCGGATGCACCGATTTCGGTTGCATTGGAATGCAAGGCAATAGAAGTTAAAGATTTACAATTTCTAAAAGAGCCTACACCAACTTTTGTACGAATGGACATATTCAATGTCTTAAGTGCGGTACAGTCTGCAAAAGCTTCGTTGCTGACGGTTCCGACATTTTTGGTCCAATTAATCGTCTCAAGATTTTTCATTGCTCTGAATGCATTAGCATTTACAGTAGTGTCGTTGGTAACTGTAATGGTCTTGAGGGTGGCAGGATAAGAAGCCTTATCATAAGTAGTTCCGCTAAAAAGTGTGGACATTGCAACATTATCGGTTGCAATCGTCAGTTCCTTAAGAGAACTACAACCACTCAGCATATTGGAGCCGAGCTTAGTTGCATTGCCCAATACCAAAGTTTCAAGCGATGTACAGTTAATGAATGCACCGTTGCCGACAGTTGTCAGACCGGCGGGCAGATTTACCTCTGTCAATACCGTACAACCCAAAAATGCATTATCACCAATAGTGGTAACGGTGGCAGGCAATGTAATGGAGTTGATGGTGGTGTTTTCCATAAACACACCTTCTCCGATAGCAGAAACTTTAACACCGCCCAATGTTTGAGGCACAACTACGGAAATATCTGTGCCGCTGTAAGCGGTGATAGTTGCTGTACTATCGTCGGTAATGATGTAGGTGTAGCCGTTTTCTGTGGCGGCAAAGGCAAAGCTTACCTGGCATACTGCCAGCATACTTACCATCATCAGCGCACAAAGGGCTACGGACAAGACACGTTTGATGTTATTCATGGTGTTTCTCCTCTTTTCAGCGTCATTTTCAAAATTGGGCATAATTTACCCATTATTTATAATAAATTATATATTACTATAAAGTGTTTTGTCAAGAAATTCAGCAGATAAAAAAATAATGCGACACTTTGTCCAAAAATCCGCCTCATTTTTTGTATAGATTGACTATCATCTTTCGACAAAATATCGCCGCAAAATTTGCTACAATAGTTCATCCCACGGAGGTGTCTATTATGAAAGCCAAACATAGCAATTTTATTTTAAGCGGACTTCGGTTTACCCTGTCTGTGTTGTTGGGCGTACTGAGCGTGACGGACAAGCATCACCCGTTTTTTTATCTTGCCGCTCCCACACTCATCACCGCAGCAAGTAAGCTGAATTTGATCCCAAGCGCCATTTATTTGGGACAACTTTGTTCCTTTTTTATCCCTGCCGCAAGGCCGCTACTGCCACTGCTGACAGCTTTGTGGCTTCTGCCCTTTGCCTACCCTGCCCATATTCGCTCCAAACGAATGATTTCCCCCGTTATGTTGGCAACCATACTTTTCGGATGGGAAACGATTCGTTACTTTTTCGGATATCAAAGCGACATCATCTTAAGAATATGCGGTACAATTTTAAGCGCTTGTTTTTTGTTTTTTATCAATTATATCCGTAATGACGTACCGAAACGCCAAAATCCTCGACCAAAAGATTTTATTGCCTATCTGATTACAGGTGTATTTATTTTAATGATATGCAACAGTAGAATCGCAGACGGACTCTCTACCCAAATAGTTGCACTGTTTTTGATATTGCTCAGCAGTCTTATGAATTTTTGGCAAAGTTTGCTTGGCGGTTGCTTTATTTCGCTGACCGCAACACTGATTGTAGGTGATTTTACCGCCCTGCCGATGCTACTCTCCGCCACCGCGGCGGTAAACGTAATGCACAAATGGGGCAAACGCTCTTATACTGCCGCTTTTGTGCTATGCGCACTGTTGGCACTTTTGCCGGGCGGAATGTTTTTAGAACACCCTTTATGGTTAACAAGCGCACCGATCGCCGCCATTATTTTTTTGCTTATACCCGTGCACCCAATTTCAAAAAAGCAATCCGCGCCCTCCGCTTCTTTAGACGGTCAATACGAACAACTGGTTCAGCAAGTGGACAAGCTTCAGCAAAGCGCCAAAGGTCGCATTTCTTTTTATCCTGAAATTGCTGAACGTGCAAACATCCTTTTACAACAAGCCGGAGCAAAGAATATCAGCGTCACCTGCGCCAAAGACCTATTGGGCGGATTTTTTCTGGACGTAAACTTCGAGGGAAGTGATTTAACCGACTCTGCTTTGCTGGGACTGATGGAGCGCGCCGCAGGCTTTGCACTGACACCACGACAGTCTTTTGTTAAAAAGCAAGGTACCTTTGCCTGTTTTGTTCGACGCGCCCCCTTTACCATACAATGCGCGGCACTTTGCAAAACCAAAGAAGGCGAAACTGTTTGCGGTGATAATGCACTTGCCTTCAGCAGTGACCAATCTCATTACGTATTATTGCTCAGTGATGGCATGGGAAGTGGCAAAGATGCCTTTGCGCAAAGCTTTTGGACCGTTACGTTACTTCAAAAATTACTGCGTGCCGGTCTGCGCGCAGAAGGTGCACTGGGAATGGTGCATTCTTCCATACGACTGGCAAGTGAAGACGTTTCCTTTGCAACAGCGGATCTTTGCTCCATAAATTTATGGACGGGACAAGCCCGTTTTATAAAGGCAGGTGCCCTTTCCTCCTTTATTTTGAGAGGAGAGCAAATCATCGAAGTCAGTGCCGTTTCCATGCCGCTTGGAGCGACCGAAACACCCGACGTTGCGGCAACCGTTCAAGCCTTGCAAGAGGATGATCTGATTTTACTCATTTCCGATGGTGCCTACGAAAGCAAAGACCATCTGCTCTTTGCTCTTCAAAAATACCGAAAATTTCCCATCGATGCTCTTGCCCGTCACTTGATGCAAAGCACCCTGTCTGAAACCCTTAAAGCCGAAGATGATATCACCGTGTTAGTAGCACGATTTTGTAAAAACAAATAGGAGGAAACTATGATTAAAGGCATTGGAAAACGAGTGGTAGTACTCACAGACCCTACCAGCAAGATTTATGAACAAGCCATCTTTATTTTGCGGCAAGATGCGCCGGACCACCCTTGCGATAAAGATATGATTTCAGAAGCAGAGCGCATCATCAATGCCCACATTTTTTCTTCTGCTCACATTTCTCCCCGTCGACTGCGGCGCGGATGGATGCCATTTCTGATGATCAGCATTTCCGTTTCACTGTTAGTGGGAGTTAGTGTTTTACTTTTTACACTTTTGTAACCAAAAACCGCCTTCGGCATAAGATGAACTATCGGAGGTGACAAGAAATGAGTTTGTGCAACTGCTTTGATGATACCTGGGTACTCATCGCAATTATCGTTTTAATGTTGATCCTTTTGTGTGACAACGGATGCGGCAACCGTGGCAACGACTATAACAACAACTGTGGTTGTGATTGCTAAGGCTTTTTTGCCCAAAAGAAAATCGGCATTCTCGAAATGAGAATGCCGATTTTTTAACTGATTTTATTTTCTGAGATTTCTTCTGGTTTCTTGCAAAGCGCTCAAAGAAGAACGAACGGTTTCTTCGCTTTGTTCCAAAAGACCGTCACAATAGCGAATTGCAGAAGTGCGCATCTCTTTGGCAGAATTTTGCGCAGCAGTAACGATTTCGTTTGCTTTTTGTTGAGCCAAGCGGTAAACCTCTTGGGTGCTGACCATCTTTTGAGCTTGTGCGTTGGCAGCGCCGATAATTGCCTCAGCTTCGTTTCTGGCACGGGCAATAATGTCATCACGTTGCGCCATAATCTGACGGGAACGTTTGATCTCCTCAGGTAACGCAATTCTCATATCCTCTATAAACTCAAGAATTTGAGAGGAATCGACCACGCTTTTACCGCCGGACAAAGGCAAAGACCAGGAATTTTCTACCATATCTTCCATAGCGTTAATGAGTTCTTCGAAATTCATTGTTGTTTCCCCTTTACTAATCTTTTTTGTATTTCCTCACGCAAACAGTCAGGTACAAAATCGTCTATACTTCCTCCGTTGCGTGCGATTTCCTTAACAAGTGACGAAGCCAGATACATATTCTCTGCTTTCGTTGTCATAAACACCGTTTCAAGTTCGGGATTGAGTTTGCGGTTAGCAAGTGCCATCTGAAATTCATACTCAAAGTCAGACACTGCGCGCAAACCTTTTACCAAAACCGTTGCTCCGCGCATACGCGCATAGTCGGCAAGCAGTCCGTCAAACGTTGCAATCTCAACGTTTGGTAAATCTTTGGTGACCTTTTCAATCATTTCCATTCGTTCCTCTACCGTAAAGGCAGGGTTTTTCTTGGAATTGTGCAACACTGCTACAATTACTTTATCAAACATGCCTGCGGCACGATGGATGATATCAAGATGTCCGCGGGTAACCGGGTCAAAGGAGCCGGGACATATGGCTATGGTCAACTTCTATTCCCCCTTTTGCACAATGGCAAACGCCGCATATCCGCTTCGTTTTTCCTTGAGCACACAATAGCCTTCGGGTACAACAAGCCCCTCGTCAGTGGCATATTCACACAAAACAAGTGCACCCGTTTGTAAGAGGTCTGCCTCCTTTAGTTTCACCAGTGCATCATAGAGCATCTCCCCTGCATACGGCGGGTCGAGCAGTACAAGTGAAAAACGCATACCTCTCTTCTTACATATTGTAACACAGTCTGTATACAAATTGCAAGTCACGCTTGATATTTTTTCAAATCCGCAATCACGGATATTTTTCTGCACGACTGCCAGTGCTGCCGAATCACTGTCATTAAAATGACAACTCTTCGCGCCGCGCGAAAGTGCTTCCAAACCAAGCTGACCGCTTCCTGCAAACAAATCAAGCACTTCTTTGTCTGCCACGTCAAACTGAATACAGTCAAACATTTTCTGCTTAACTCTGTCCAAAGTAGGACGGGTATTGTTTCCGGCAGGAGCCGATAATTTTTTGCCCCGTCTGATTCCCGAAATAATTCTCATACCTCATCCTCCTTATGAAAATATTGATACACTGCTACCGCGGCATTTTGTGTTAACCCCGGTAACGCCAATAATTCTTCCAAATCTGCTAACCGCATTGCCTCGATGGTTTTAAAATGCTCAAAAAGCAGTTTCATTCTTTTAGGACCGACGCCGTTAATCTTTAAAAGTGCGGCATCATTCATCTGCTTACTCTTTCGTTTATGCATATAAGAAATGGCATAGCGATGCACTTGCTCTTGCAACTGGGCAAAAAAACGAAACCAAGTCGGATTACCGCTCAGCCCGATTTCCTCACCATTTACATTCACAAGGGCGCGTGTACGATGTCTGCCGTCTTTCACCAGTCCAAACAGGCGGCAATCGGGCAGATATGAAGCCACAATATCCTGCACCGCAGAAATATGGCCCTTTCCTCCATCCAACAAAATAATATCGGGTGCCTCGTCAAATCCTGCTTTTTGTTGCCTGAAATCCTCCAGTCTTCTGGACAGCACCTGACGGGTAGCCGCATAATCATCAATTTGCCCTTGCTGTTCTATGGAAAAGCGACGATACTGACTCTTTTTCAGTCCCCCGTTTTGCCAGACGATCATACCGCCGACCATCGCGTCTTCCCCGTAATTTGAAATATCATACATTTCAATTCGGCGCGGTGCGCGCATACCCAAAAATTCTCCCAAAGACACGCTGACGCGGTCTTGCTGTTCCTTAATGGAACGGCGCAACTGCAGTCCTTCTGCCGCATTTTCTTTGGCAAGTTGCATCAGGCGCACCTGTTCACCACGTTTGGGAACAACGAAGTTGACGCGTCCCCCACGCTTTTGGGAAAGCCAGTCCACCAGTGCCTCATCCGGCTCACTACTGCAAACCACGCGCGGCGGAATTTCGCAAAAATCACTGTAATATTGTTGAACAAAAGACATTTCACTTCCTTCAGGTGTTTCAAAAAAGAAACGATCCTGACGGCAAAATCTGCCTTCACGAATCTGCATCACGGAAACGCAACGCTTGTCCTCAAATTCAGCAATACCAAACACGTCTTCATCTATATCAGGAGACAAAACCATAATTTGTTCCTGTCCCAATTTTTCTATACTGCGCACCCGATCGCGCAGTGCCGCCGCCTTTTCAAATTCAAGATTTTGCGCCGCAAGAAGCATTTCGTCTTTTAATGTGGCAAGGGTCTTTTTATAATCTCCCTTTAAAAATGCGAGCGCGTTATCCACCCGCTTTGCATACTCCTGTTCGGTAACGTCTCCGCGGCAGGGTGCACAGCAATGCCCCAAATCATATAACAAACAAGACTTGGACCCGACACGTACGTTGCAGGTAACCAATCCGAACAGTTGCTCTGCCTGCCGCTTGATCTGCCGCACTGTTTTACCTGATGAAAACGGACCGAAGTAAATCTTTCCGTCTTTCTCCCGTTTTCTGCAAAGCATCAACGACGGCCACTTGGCATTTTTATCTAAAGCAAGATATGGGTAACTTTTATCATCTTTTAGCAAAATATTATATTTGGGTCGGTGCAACTTTATCAGGTTATTTTCCAAAATCAGTGCCTGCACCTCGCTGGGAGCAAGAATGTAATCAAAATCATATATCTGATCTGCCATTTTTTGCACCTTTATGGTATGCTCTCCGACAAAGTATTGACTGACTCGATTATAAAGATTCTTCGCCTTTCCGACATAAATGATCTTACCGTCGCGGTTTTTCATTATATAAACGCCC
The DNA here is from genome assembly GCA_045648705.1 of Eubacteriales bacterium. Taxonomy (GTDB): domain Bacteria; phylum Bacillota; class Clostridia; order Oscillospirales; family QAKW01; genus Firm-08. Next base: position 25,250 of record JAZROO010000004.1, read on the forward strand.
GGAACTTTGGGTAACTTTTTAACTTTTGCAAGGCATTCCTCTCGCCCCATCTTGCTCACCTCCCCTCAATCTTGAAAGAGTAAAAAACGGCAATACTCTAAGTATTGCCGTTTTAAATTATCCTAAGTTGTTTTCAATCAGATCGACCAGTGCATCTACTGCTTTTTGCTCATCTACACCGTCTGCCACAATAGTAATAGTCGTACCTTTGATGATGCCCAAACTCAACACGCCCAGCAAGCTCTTTGCATTGATGCGATGTGTTTCTTTTTCAACCCAAATGGAACTCTTATACTCATTTGCTTTCTGAATAAAAAAAGTTGCCGGTCTGGCGTGCAGACCCACTTCATTACTTACGGTAATTTCCTTGGAATACAACGCAATTCCTCCCTAATGTAATATGTGTGATTATCATACCTCTTTTTGCACTTTAAGTCAATAAAAATGTTACAGTTTTGTCACATATAGCCAAAAAGAGTCGAATCAATCTCGTAACAAAATGTGTATATTTTACACTGTTTATTTTATATCCGCTACAATTGCATTACCATGAAAATACTCAGACAAAATATTTAAAGTTTCTCCTACGGCAACAATGTCATTTTTTGAGGTGCGCAAAAAGCCTTTTTTTCGAAGCAATGATGCTTTGACTTTGATAATATAATTATATGCGCTCTCATCATTAACGGTGACTGTGGTACCGTCCTCCAGCACCGTTGCGGCCGCATAATGTTCGCGTTTGATATCCATGATCTTTCCAAATGGTTTTTTGGAAATCATCAGCGTATCTCCTACAACGAAAGGATCGCTGAGCATTTGCGCATTGACGTGTTGGACCAAAAGCGTAATCTCTCGTTCCACCGTTTCATACGCTTCCTTTTGTGTGCTTTGAATGGCTTGATCCGGTGTGGAGAAAAAGCCCAAACGAATCACCGCCGCTGTCAGCAGCAAAATAACCAGCACGATCACTGCCAGATCAATTACGGAAATTTTACCAAAGAGTTTCCCGTTTTTCATATTAGGCCTCCTCTCTGGTGATATCCACCGTCAACATTTTCCAAAATATCTTTTCATTCCCCAGCGGAATTTTGTTATTATAAGCCACCCGCTTTTTGCCAATGTAAATGCCATTGTTATCTCTGGCGGTTGCCTCTCCCTTAACAGTGATAAAAATATCAACACGACCTTCTATCTCGGTTTTCACTGTTTGACCGGTTTGGGCGTTAACGCCATACTTATAGTGCGGTTTTTTCTCTTTAGCGGTGACGGTAGCGGCATATGTACCGTTTTCGGTATATAACTTGTCCCCTACTTCAACCAGAGCGTAATCCAGCTCCCGTTTGCCTTCCACGCATAACACCGCTTCAAAAGGATAAGTTTTCTCCACCTGCGATTCTGCTCCGGTCTGTTCCTTCACTTCTCCCCTGGACAAAAAGAACGCCCCAACCGCTAATATCGCGAACAATACAATTACGATCAGAACATCCACCACGGGTATCTTACCGAAAAGACGATATTTTTTATTCATTCTCGTTTCCTCCTTGGGTAACCATAGCGCCCAGCGAAATCATCATAATGGCAAAAAGATTATTATTATAGAAAATATAATCCGTCATTCCCTGCACCAACAGGCCACCCCAAATAGCAATCAACGTCAGCCGCATCCATTTGGAAAAACCTTGCGATTTTGCCAAATAAGAAACGGCACTGCGGAACACGTACGCAATAAACAAAATCAGTACGATCAGTCCCAGTATACCACCCTCACAAGCAATCTGCAAAAACAAATTGTGCGCATGAGGAGCGTCCTCTACCGCAGTGAGCGCCTCACTCTGATAAATGCTGACAAATGCGGCATCTCCGATTCCGACACCCATCCACCAATACTTCTGAAACATGGCAAATGCGCCTTTCCAGATATTGATGCGGTAAGACACGGAGCTATCCGCAAGATTTCCGATACTCATGATGCGCTGCAACACACTTTCGGGTAAATAAAACGGTGAAAGCGCCGCCGCACCGGCACCTGCCCAAAGCCAACCTTTTCCTTTGCTGATGAGCAGTATTGCCAAGGTAACAAAAAGTGCCACGTAGCAACCACGCGAGTATGTCAAAAACATATTTACAGTAGCAATTGCCGCACCTACGCCGAAAAACACCTTGGCGCGCCATCCTTTTGCAAAGATTGCGGACATTAATGCAATCGGCACGGCAATAATCAAAAACGTACCGTACACATTCGGGTTTTCAAACGTTGCGGTCAGTCGTCCGAAGTTTTCGTTAAAAAGTTCGGTATCGGTCCATTTGGTGCTCAACGTCGTAAAAAAGAACTGATACACACCATACAACGAAATACCAATCGTCGCCGCACCGAATACCCACAAAGTGCGCCACACTCGTTTTTTATCACTTAAAATAATCCACGCGCACGGCAACAGCGGTAACATACAAAAACGAATACCGCCTGCAAGCATTCCCTTGATGCCGCCATAGTTTACAAGCGTAAATATAAGGGTCATCAAAGCAAACAAAAACCAAACGCGAACGGCGCCGTTTGCCTTAGGAATAGAAAGTTTTCTGTAAAACAAGGCAAAAACCGTCAACACCAATGTTGCAAGAGAAAAAAGCATTACCGCTAAGGTAGGCATCGTCATCGCGCCCACCATACTCAACATCAAAAAGACCCACGGTAATTCAGGAATCAAAAGTAACCATGATATCAGTTTGCCCGAGCGCACAAAGTCACCAAATTTACTGTTTATCACATAGGCAAACAATCTGTCCGTTCGGCTTTTGCCGCTTGGCTTCTCACGAGTAAACCAAGAAAAAAGCACCGTACTCCCAAAAAACTCTCCGATTTTTTTGCCGCACTTGCGCAGTGCTCTGCAAATCAGACTTGCCTGTAAAATATCCGCTATTTTTTGCTTCATTCATTTTCCCCCTTTTTCTTTTTTAAAAGAGAGAAAATCTCCATCAGTTCTTGCGAACGCAACAACCATAAAACTGCAAAATATAAAACGGCACCTACCAACAATGCTAAAACCGCACAAACAAGACTGCGCAATAATCCCTGCGCATCCGTTAACAAACGTACCCCGTATGCGCCAACACCGAGGGCGGCGGAAGCAACAATGGTTTTACCAAAGGAAATAAACAAATCCTTGCAAATCAATGCCTTAACTTTAATGCGCGCAATCAACATCAACATCAGTGCCATAAACCAACCGCTGATGACAGTTGACAAAGCCAGTAACCGATAGTCACCCCAAACGTTTACAAACCAATAGCTGAGCACCAGATTCAGTAAAATACCACCCAGTGCCGCCAACATTGGATAGTGGGTCTTTTGCATGGAATAAAAATATTTATTCAGAATTTCCTGAAAAGACAGTGCAAGCATACCCACACAATAGATCGCAAGGCACCCTGCAACCGCCGCAGTATCCTGCGCGGTAAAGCCGCCTCTTTGATATAACACGCGGATGATCGGCTCACCGCATACCATCATAAAAACAGAAATGGGCAGTACAATGCAGCTGACGGTTTTGAGCATTTTGCCCCCGATTTCAGCACTACCCGGAGTATCCCCTGCGGCAAAGCGGCGGCTCAGCTCCGGAAAATACATATTGGTCATAGCACTGGCAAACACTGCCGCCAAAATGAAATATGCATCATACGAATAGTTAAGAACACTCATAGCACTCTCTTCCAAGCCCGATGAAAGACGGGTGGAAATAATAGTGTTAATGGGTTGCGCCAACGAAGTAACAAACAGCGGCAAGGTCAGCAACAAAACACGTCTGATATTGCCGGACAGTCGGAAATTCAGCGAAAAGCGAAATTTCTTTTTGAGAATAAAGGGCAGCAAAAACAACAGTTGCAATACCCAACCGATCGTAAAAGCAACCGCCAGTCCCATAATGCCAAACCACTTATTGAAAACTAAAAAGTAAACAATTATGGCAAGATTTGTAAACAAAGACACCAGTGCCGGTGCGGTAAATTGACCGTAAGATTGCAAAATTCCGATAAAGATATAGGTGATGGTTGCAAAGAGCATTACCGGCAAAATCAGACGGGTCATCTCGACACCGAGCGCCAGACGTTCTTCACTAAAATCCGAAGCAACCAGTTTGACAAATGCCGTCGGAAAAGCCATACCGAGTGCACAAACCAAAGCGGTAAAGGAACCTGCAAGTGTCATAAAATTCCCTGCAAATTTTTCCGCCGCCGCTTTTCCTTCTTTGGTGAAAATCTCATTAAAAACAGGGATAAAGGCACTGATAATTGCCGTGCCGAGTGTTACGTCATACAAAGTCAGGGGCAATTTACTGATTGCTTGAAATACGGTGGCTTCCGTTCCCGTACCATAAGCCGCAGACAAAAAAGAATTGCGCAGCATTCCAAGCACTTTGGTCAGAAGAATGCAGGCAAGAATGATGATATAGGTTGCACTTTGTCCTTTTTTCTTCATAAACTGCTCCTTTCTGTAAATAATCATTTTTATAAATTATATTACAAAAGAATAAGTTTGTAAAGAATTAAATAAGGGAGGACTTTTTAGTAAATAAAGCAACGCCACACGCGCTCTGCCACAAAGCCGTTACCGCCACCATTGCGCACAACAGTACATCAGGGCATCCCATAAACGAAATCAAATCAAGCCTCTGCCAACTGCGCGGCAAGGCAACGTTGACAATACAGAGAGCCTCCTTTGTCCACATAATCAGCGGTATCAGCGCCACCAGACCCCAAATTAGTATCCCGACCATCGCGCCTGCTTTTGCCGCATTTTTGTGCGGAGCAATTTCAAGCCCCGTTACTATACTTCCAATCAACATCAAAGCGCCGCCCGTAACCCATTGCCAAGGACTGCCGCGCCATTCAATTACACCGTCAAACGAAGCAAGACTACTGCCAAAAGAAAGTAACAGTGCCACCCCCAAAATCAAACCGGGCAATACGGCACATTCATATAAAGCGTTTTTACCCAAATAGCATAGCAGCAATAACAATATGCCCCACCCAAGCCACCAACTCCACTCAGGGATCTCTCTATGCAACCGACTCATAAGATTTACACCGATGGCAAACGACGCCACACAAACAATCGCCTGCAACACACCCGCCAGCGTTACCATTTTATCCCATGGTAAAAACACAGCGATTATGGCAACAACCGCAATCAACAATATCTGCCACAAAGCAATGGCGTACACACACAGCCATACCACCGCCGTGATAGTTGCCAAAAAAGCCGCCAAAAAGCTTTTTCCTTGTAATAACATCGTCTTTTTCAAATCATTCCGCCTTTCTGATATCCACACTGCCGTTAATTTGATAGCCCTTATCACTTGTTGCCACCAACGGCAGTGTGATCTTATCTCCTCTCAGGTATCGGGAGGCACTGTCCAAGGCACGAAGTGTGTTGATCTCCCCGTTTTCACAGGCACGTTTCACTTGCTCGGAAAGTTGCCCTGCCCTGAGGTTTTCCCCTTTATCAGCACGCAGAATATCTACCGCCTTGCAACGATCCGCCACCACAATAAAAGTGCGCGTCTGCCCTTGCCAATCCCTCAAAAGCATCCCACAGATCTGCTCAATATCCCGTCCGAGCAAATCAGGGTGAATCACGATCAAACTTCCGTGCGTAAGCACCAAAGGATACTCATTTTGCAGTCCTGCACGGCGCAGTGCTTCGCTCAGACTTTTGGCGCGCACCTGCATCAACTCGGATTTTACTGTAAAGGCATTTTCCTTGTCGGTCACCGCGAGTTCCAAACCAAACAAATAGCCCTCTTTGTTTGGTTTATCAATAGAAATACCTGCCACGTCTTGCACCGCGCTGAGCTCAGGGATTGCCTGTGCCAAAAACAATGCAACGATCAAAGTCCCGATTGCCACATATTTAAAATAAGGTCTTAACCATTTCATCTGTCTGCCTGTCTCCTTCGATTTTTAGAGAGTTTTCCTTGCCTGAAATTCATAAACGGAATTTTACTGCGCAAAAAAACATCCTGTTTTGCAAGTGAGTACAGTGGAGAAAAAGTATACATATACGGTAGTCCCACCGTTTTCAAAGAATGCAGATACACCCACAGCACCAACAGAAGTGCGCTGATCCCAAACCAACCAAGCCACGCGGCTGCCGTTATAAAACCAAGCCGCAGAAAAAACACGGTGCCGCGCAACTCTCGTACCATCAGTCCTACCGTTCCGGAAAAGGCAACCACAATCACCATCGGTGCACTGACAAACCCTGCCTCTACCGCCGACTGCCCCAGCACGATGGCACCCACAATATTGAGCGCAAGTCCCACCGCTTCCGGCATTCGTGACCCCGTTTCCCGCAACGTTTCAAACACCAAAAACAATAGTATCATTTCCCACAAAGGTCCAATCGGCACTCCTCTGCCTGCCGCCGCCACACTGTACATCAGTTCCGCAGGCAACATTTGGGCATGGTGAAGTACCATCGCAATAAACGCTCCCGGCACCAGAATTGAAAGAAAAAATCCAACCAATCGCAGTGCCCGACCGACGTTGGCATAGGGTTGGTTCAGATAATAGTCGTCTGCCGTTTGAAAATTCTCTGCAAAGAAAAACGGCAAACACAAAGCAATGGGAGAGCCATTGACCAACACAACCACCCGTCCCTCACATAATTTATCTGCCGCCACATCGGGTCGCTGCGTTTTGCCAACCCTTGGAAAAAGCAAACTTCTGTTACCCGATATCATCTCAATAATATAGTTGGCATCCCACATACCGTCTATTGAGATAGAGCGCACACGCGACAGCACCTGTTGCGCAACGTCATCACGGACAATGCCATCCATATACATTACACAAACGGCAGTATGCGACTGTTTTCCCAACCTCACCAATTCCGCGCGCAGTTTGGGTGTACTCAATCTTTTTTTAATTAATGAAAGATTGGAAATAATATTCTCGTTAAACCCTTCGTGCGATCCTGCGACACTCGCTTCCCCGTCGGGTTGCTCAATGCCGCGCATTGCCATACCTTTCAGGTCAAGTATGATAACACGCGGACAATCTCCCACCAATACCACACAGTCCCCCGATGCAATCTGTACCGCCGCTTTATGCGTCTGATCCGAAAACTCCTGTGTTCCTGCATATAGCATCCCCTCTGCCACACGCGTTGCAAGGTCCCCTTTACCGCACGGAAGCTTTTCCCTTCGCAATGCCGTGATCACATCACGATTCAGTCGGTCACCATTCACCATTGAATCAAAATAAAATAACGTTATGGCAAGATGAGGGTCGTGCGCATTGATGACCGCACGTTGCCGAAAGGTCGCACTGCGCTCAAACTGTCGGGAAATCCATTCTTTGTTGATGTTATGATCGGTTGTAAATTTTTTCATATTTTAAATACCCTTTCAAATCGCAAACCCACTTATCAACATTTTTTCCATACATAAAAAAACTATACCCCACAGAACATTGTTCTGTGGGGTATGATCACATTTTCTCAATATTATAAAGTATGGTTGCGACTTCTGCGCGCGTGGCACCGCTTTTTCCGTCAAAAACACCGCCCGGTTTACCTTGAATGATTCCCAGTTCTTTACAAGCATAAACGTATTCTCGTGCCCAACGGGCAATGGCGGCATCATCGGCAAATTTTTCTCCCTGTACGTCGGGCGCGTTGCAAAACAGTGCCATTACCTTACAAAGTTGCTCACGGGTCACGTTTTCATTCGGACGGAAGGTGCCGTCTTGAAAGCCGTGCACCAATCCCTCTTCTGCCGCCCATGCGACAAACGGAGCATAGTATTGATTCGGCTTTACGTCAGTAAAGGTTATTCCCTTTACATCATATTGGTCAATGCCGCGCATTCTTCCCAATACCGTTACCAACATTCCGCGCGTCAACGGGGTATTGGGCTCAAATCGTTTCTCACTCATGCCTACAAAAATGCCATCGGAATACGCAAAATTGACAGCATCATTTTTATAAAACCAATCTTTTGCGCTGATATCTTCAAAAATCTTTGCCGTGTCTACGTAAGGTGCCGTTTCTTTTGAAGAAAGCACCTGCGCGCATCGGTCGCAAATAATTTGTTGTTTTCCGCCACTGCTCACCGTTGGAAATAACACCGTTTGCCACTGCGGTTTGACAACGTGACCCAAATCACAGATCAAATCAGGCTGACCGTACAGCGCTTCCAACCGCTGTGCAGTTGGTTGCACGATATGGCACAAATAACGCCCTTTTCCCTCAAGCTTGGAAGCGTTAAACTCCGCCCAGCTTTCTATGGTAATACGTATTAGGCCTTTATTGTCGGCATTGCCTTCCAGATATGTAATGCTTTCGGCATCGTAGTAAAGGACCAACATACTGTGACCGCTGTTTCCGTCATAACTACCGTCGGGCAATTCGGTGGTACGTATGTAGGCACCGCTTGTCACCCCTGCCTGTTGCATCTTCTCATATGAAATTTGATTGCCACCGGACAAAACGACCTGTGAAAACCTTAGGTTTGTTGCTTTGCCTACCGTTTCCCCAAACAACGCGTTATATACTGCATTGGCATAAATAAAGCACTGCTTTCCTGCCGTAACGCCATTACCGTTTGGGACATAAAATTGCTGTGTAATGGACATCGAAGTTCCCAAAGGTAACGAAACCTGTTGGGTAAACGCCTTGTCAGCATACAAGCCGATTTGCCCTGCAAAAATCTCCTGCAATTTAACAGCAAGTGCAGGTAGGGCGGTAAATGCCGTGGCATCCACCTGTGCCGCATCCAAAATCACCGACCGTGCCGCCGCAGAAAACGGAGGTGACACACATATAATCAAAATTAATAAAATACTTATCAGACGTTTCAATTTGCTCAAATCTCCTTAAAACTACTTTTATTATACAAGATTTCGCATTTATCGTCAACAAGTGCATTTTTCCAATTCATCTTAAACCAAAAAGCACGGGACAAATTGTCCCGTGCTTTTATGCGCCAAACCCAAGAATTTGAATCAAAAACAGCCATGCCAGTCCGTAATAAATCACCACGGCGGCAAGGTCGTTAAGAGTGGTAATCAGCGGACCGCTTGCAACCGCAGGGTCGAGTCCGATACGTTTAAACATCAGCGGAATCAGCGTTCCCGTTGCTGCCGAAAGGGTCATCGCGCACCAAAGCGCAATACCGATACAAGCACTGACGGCGAATGCCACCGATCCCGTCTGCCCCTGAAAACCGTAAATATACAGTCCGATACCAAGGCAAGAAAGTACCGCCAACACACCACCGTTGACAAATCCAACGCGGATTTCTTTCAACAAAAGTTGCCGACGCTCTTTAGCGGTAAGCGCCTCTCCCGTCAGCAACCGCACCGTCACTGCCAGTGATTGCGTTCCGCCGTTTCCTGCCATACCCAATATCAATGACTGAAAACAGACAATCAGCGTCAACTGCTCTATAATTTGCTCGAACATACCAATCACCGATGAAACAAGCAATCCAAGAACCAACAAGATGGACAGCCACGGCAGACGCTTTTTCATACTCGCGCCAAGGCGTTCTTCCAGATCTTCCTCATCGGTCAGACCTGCCAGTCTTGCATAGTCCTCACCAAACTCTTCATCAAGAATGTCCAGCATTTTTTCCACGCTGACGACACCGACCAAATGATACTCCTCATTCAAAACCGGCAGTGATCCCTTGGCAAAGTTTTTGAGTTGGTCGATGTTTTCATCGATTGGTCGGCTTTGCAAAACAAAAGGATACTCTTTGTCGATTAGTTCACTCAGGGGTGTACCCTGTCTGGCGATAATCAGACTTTTCAATTCCATTGCGCCCAGATACCGTCCCTGTTCATCAACGATAAACAGCATATCCACGTCTTCGCAGTTTCCTGCCTGCTCGGTCAGCGAGCGCATTGCTTGCTTAATGGAAAGCTCACTTTTCAGACAAACGTAGTTACCCGTCATATAATCGCCAAAGCATTCTTCGCCCAACGGCGTTGCATTCAATTGTACTTCATTGTTCATAAAGATGCCTCCTTACAGACGGCATCTCTATAAAAAGGATAGAAAGATGCCATCACTAATATATTCTTATCAAATTATCAGGATAATCATCCATTTCTATCCCCCTCCTTTTTAATCAGAAAAAAGTTCGTTCATAAGTTGTTCTACTGCCTGCTCCCTTTGGATGCGCTCGGTTTGGTCTATTTCTATTACGATCACGTCCCCATCCTTTGCTCCCGGAAGCAGTTTTAGGGGCAGTTGCACCATATCCCCGTCGGGCATTTGTGCGACCAACCATTCCCCTTCCACTCGGTCAATTACCAATTTCATCGTTTATTCCTCCATCGGTTTGCAGATACCGCAAAGAGTGTATCCCTCTTTCAAAAGTACCGCAAGCGACTCATTTGTATTTTCTTTATTATCGGACTTAATTTTGGATACTGCTGAACAATCGGGGAGATGCACTTTCTTTGATGACGTATTTAACACCCACGTTTCTGCATTCGGTTCTTGATTTTGTGCAGTTTCGGTATAGACTGTGGAGCCTAGTGTGATGCTCTTACCGTCACTTTCAAAAACCATACTGCCCGACTTATCGGTGCGATAGATAGTAGCACCTATATCTTGCCACCGCTGAAGTATTTTATTTTTGGGAAGTCCATAGGAATTCCCTTTACCCACCGATACAACGGCAATTTGTGCACCGACTCTGTAAACAAATTCCTGACCCGACGAAGTGTCACTCCCGTGATGCCCCACTCTGATAAACTCAGCGGTAACACCGCGCAACTGCTCTTCGTTTTCGGTTTCTGCATCTCCCATAAAAAGAAACCGCTTCTTGCCATACGTAATTTTAATTACAGCAGAATAAAGATTCATTTCATCGCCATAGTCATCACTTGTAGGAGATAAAATATCCACGCTGAAAAAGCCATTCTTTGCAATGGTTTTCCCGGCTTTTGCCGTTTCTATACTGAGATTTTTATTCTTGATTGCGGTCAACAAATTTTTAAAGGTAGCGGTGGTACTTGCTTTTTTGGGCATATAGATTTTACCGATTTGCATCGTTTCCACTACTTCTCTAAGACCGCCGATATGGTCGGAATGAGGATGGGTGCCAACCAAATAGTCTATACGCTCATATCCAAGTTTCCTTATGTAATTCACCACATGCTCACCGTATTCACGCTCACCTGCGTCTATGAGCATTGTGGTCCCATCGGGAAGTTCAATAAACGAACTATCGCCCTGCCCAACGTCAATAATATGAACTCTAAGCTGTTCTTCGGATGGTCCCGGCGTTTCCACCGATGACATCGGCGCACACGCCGAGAAACAAATGCATAAAATAACCATCCATACAATGAATCGAAATCTTTTCATCTTTTACCTCAATAATTTTACAAAAGAAAAACCGACAGTGTTATCCCGTCGGTTTTTTCATAATTAAGAAACAGTTGTGATTGTTTCAGCACTTTGCTCAGCTGCAGAACCTACCAGACCAAGCATCTCACCGATTGTTTGAGCAAACATACTGTTGTATGCCCAAGCACCGAAAATTGCCAAAATAGTCAAAATAACGCCGGTAAGCGCCAGATTGCTTTTTTGACCTGCGCATTGGCCAAAGCCCATAAATGCAACAAAGAACAAAATCAAAGAAAAAATTACATTCACGCCGGGCACTACCAATATAAGCAAAGAAGCCAAACCGCAAATAAATGAAGCATTTGCCCATTTCTTACCTTTTTGAATGGTTACTTGTTCGGAATCAACTTCCTTTTTTTTTTCAATTACGGACTCTTTTTCCTTGGAAACTTCTTTGGCCTTCTTATAAGCCAAAATCATTGCACGAAGTTCCTCGGCAGAAGCGTTATTAATTCTTTCCTCAAAACTAATCGGAGGCTCTACATTCTCCAACTTCTTGGCACCTTTTACGATAAAACCACACTTTTTGCAAACCAGTGCACTATCTTTCAATTTTGCGCCGCATCTTAAACACTCCATGCAAACGTCTCCTTTCGCGACATCTATATAAAATAATTATATAGATGAAAATGCTTTTTGTCAACCGTTTTTAGAGTTTAAGAGTAAAAAAATCCCACACAAAGTTTTTCTTTGTGTGGGAAAGATATTAACCTAAAATATAAACCTGCATCGGTCGTCTGCCGAATTCTCTGCATTCGCTCTCAGAGCCCAAGAACAAATCAACGCGATTGCCTTTAATCGCACCGCCTATATCACCGGCAACGCAATAACCGTATACATAACTACCATCGGCAGAAGTGATATACAGTTTTGTGCCAAGCGGAATAACACGCGGGTCTACGGCAACGATACCAAATCCGGTTTTGCTGCCTGTAACGGTGACCTGACCGCCGTCAGAAGTGTTGCAATATGCGGTTGCCACAACACTGATACACTTGGCACCAGCAAGCTCTGCCTTGCTCATTTTACTGCCAAAGGTTGCAGGAGCTTTTACCTTGGTGCCTTTTAAGATGATTTTCTTTTGTGCTTCTTTGGTGGTTTCTTTGCTGATCAGTGTGCGACGCACTTCTTTACCATCTTCATAAACCACTTTATAAGTCAGTGTGTTTTCACCGTTTTTGCCTTCTTGCGCAACAGATGTCGTTCCTACATACAATTCATCACTTTCTTTGGTTTCAACCTCAAAAGAGATGATTTCTGTTTCTTTAATAATTTTGGTAGCAGAACGAACTACCGTAATTTCCATATCCGCACTGACAACGTCGGTCAATTTAGCGGAAAACTTTGTGCTTTCATCATATTCGATTTTGGCACGATTTAAAACATCCTGTACGGTTTCACCGACAAATGCCTGCACTGCAATTTGTTCTTCGGCGGTTTTAACGTTTACATTAAATGCACGGGTAATGCTGATTGTAATGTTGTTACCGTCTGCCTTCAAAACAACATCGTCAGCACTGCTGACCGATACGCCTGCCGCTTTGAGCAGTTGCGCTTTGTCGTCAGAAAGACTTGAGAAGGAAGCAATCTCTTTGCCCTCTTCTACAACAGTAACGTTATTAATTTGCATCACCACAAAAGAAGTCAACAAGCAAAAGACTGTTGCAAGTGCAACTAACGTTGCTACGATCTTATGACCGACAAGCAACCCGCGCACTTTGCTTGTGATTTTTTGTATAGACATAATAATCTCCTTATTGATTGCGCAAACGAGCGCTGAAATTACCATTATCATATGCAGATTTTGCCTGAATATTTACAAAATCAACACAAATGGTTACAAAACTGTTACAAATTATAGCACGGATTTCCCACTTTTGCAACCCATCTAATGTAAATATTGTTATTTTTGCACAAACAAACGGTAAATTCTTAACTAAAAATAGTTAAAAAGCAATAAAAGTGCCAAAAAGTTACAATTATCAGCCGTTACTTTTCGTAATTTTTGTAAAGCAACTGTTAAAAATCCCTTCTGAAATCACAGATATGGACGCAGACGAACAACGGTTTGATCCTCAAGTGCCACCAATTTCTGCAAAAGAGTCACCAAAGCGTCTTGCTCTTTTGGCAAACGAGTGAGCATTGCCGAGAAATTTCGGGCACGCTGATAGCATTCATCGCACACCACACGAGCAGAATTATGCTGCTCAGCCTGCTCTATTTCAATGTCGTTTCCGTCAAGACGTTCAAGTTCCTCTTCCAGTTTTTCATAAACCTCTATGGCGTGACGCAGCTGTTCTTGCATCCCCTCATCATCTGCTTGTTTCAGACCGCCCTCCAGCGCCGCTCGCGCCTGTGCCATTTGACCGGCGCACCATTTTTTAATATCTGACAATATAAAAACCTCCTTTGGCTTTATTGTTACCAAAGGAGGCTTTAAAATTCAAAATACTATAGGAGCAAAATTTATTTCACTTTAAGTGCCGCTTCTCTTTCTTTACTGATTTGCGCCCAAGAAGGCATGTTCGAGAGCATCGCTGTGAAATCTGCAAGACAGGTCGGAATATCAATATTCTGCGGACAAATATGAGTACAAGCACCGCAAGAAATACAGGCAGTCGGTTTTTGCTCTTCGGGCAAAAATTCGATCTTCATTGAAATGTTGACACTTTTTGCCACACGCAAATCATTATATAAGGAAAGAAACTGAGGAATATCCAAATTCATCGGGCAACCGTCCACACAATAACGGCAGGCAGTGCAAGGAACCGAATCTTTCATTCCCTCTGCCATCTCGAGCAAAACGTTCTTTTCACTTTCATCCACAGGGTTTAACGACTCAAAGGTATCCAAATTGTCGCTCATCTGCTGCCAATCAGACATTCCCGACAATACCACCTTAACGTTATCCAGCCTTTGCAAAAAGCGAAAAGCAGCTCGCGGTGCCGTTTCACCGGGACACACGTTTTGAAGTTTTTGCATATTTTCGGCAGACAGAGTGGCAAGAGCACCGCCTCTGAGCGGCTCCATTACCATAACCGCAATGCCGCGCTCGGTCAGCAGGTCGTATTTTTCCTTTGCTTGTTGCAATGTCCAATCCAGATAGTTGAGTTGTATCAGGCAAAACTCCATATGCTCGCCGTATTTATCCAAAAACTTGCGCAGAAATTCGACACTTCCGTGACTTGAAAATCCAAGGTGGCGCACCGCGCCCTCTTTTCTTTTCTCAATAAAATATTCAGGAATAGACCACCGCGCATCCGTGTATGTATCTATACTGACTTCACTGACGTTGTGCAAAAGATAAAAATCGAAATAATCCACACCACAACGAGCCAGTTGCGCTGAAAAAATTTGGTCACAATCATAACCATCCATCACTTGATGGCCGGGAAACTTGGAGGCAAGAAAATAACTGCCTCTGGGATAAGCCGACAGAATTTCTCCCATCACTTTTTCACTCATACCGCTGTGATACGGTACTGCCGTATCAAAATAGTTAACACCTCGCTCCATTGCAAGAGCAGTCATTTTTTTGAGTTGCTCCTTGTCAATGCTTCCGTCAGCCAATGTGGGAAGTCGCATGGTTCCAAAGCCCAGCATAGAAAGTTTTTTGTTTTTAAAATCTCTGTAAATCATATACTATTCTTTATATTTTAGATGTAAAATGATGTTCACCTGCGCCCACATGGGTGGTAACACCGTCAATCGTGACGTCGGCACTCACGGGCACGGTGAAATCATAGTATACCGTATCCCCTTCAATGCGCCACTCGGATTTTACCAAACCGCTACGGGTGTCAACACTTGCTTTGGCATAAGACAATCTTTTATCGACAACAGGCGCCAAAATCACATTTTCGTATGCAGGCTTGCTCTCATCAATCTTAATGCCCAGCATCACGCCGTACATCCAATCCGCCACTGCGCCGTATGCATAGTGGTTGTAGGAGTTCATATCCGCACTCCAAACATCGCCTTGCTCATTGATGCCGTCCCAATGCTCCCAAATGGTAGTAGCGCCCATGCGGACAGAGAATAACCAGGAAGGATACTTTTCTTGCAACAATAAGGTGTATGCAAGATCACTGTGTCCCGTTTCTGTCAAAGCGTGCAACAAATAAGGTGTGCCGACAAAACCGGTGCAAAGAGTATCTCCTCTTTCGTGAATCAACTCACAAAGGAGATCTGCAATCTTTTCTCTGTCACCTTCCTCGCACAAGTTGAAGTGAAGCGCCAGAGTGCAAGCCGTCTGTGTGCGATTCACCGGCAAACCGTCTTTCATATAGGTTTTGCGAAACGCCTTTACAACATTTTCATAAAGATCTTCATAGTATGATACATCTTTGCCAAGAACCTTACCCGCTTTCACAAGCAAACTTGTGGAATAGGCAAAGAAACACTGTGCTATATACTGCTGAGAAGTTGCTCCTTTATAGTCACCGGGCACCTCCAACGCGAGCCAATCACCGTAATGCTTGTAAGGAGCGTTCCACAAATATTTATCGCCGCCGTATGTATCAATAAAATCAACGTAGCTTTGCATTGAAGCAAACTGTCTAGCCAAAATTTCTTTATTGGCATAAGCAAGATAAATCTCCCACGGACAAATCGTAGCCGCGTCCTGCCAAGCGGCGCTTCTGTAGGAAGTTAAACCATAAATATTGGGAATAATGCAAGGCACACTGCCGTCTCCGCGCTGATCAAGCATCAAGTCGGTCAGCCATTTATCAAAAAACTTCTCAACGTCAAAATTAAGGGCAGCAGTGCGCACAAATACCTGCGCATCCCCTGTCCAGCCAAGACGTTCGTCGCGTTGCGGACAATCGGTCGGCACATCCACATAGTTGCCGCGCTGACCACGGATAATATTATCAAATAAAGTATTTAACAAGGGACTTGAACATTCAAAGTGACCTGTTCGCTTCATATCGGAATGGACCACAATGAACTTAAAGTTTGCAGAGTCTACTTCGTAAGGATATTCATCAAGGCGCACATATCTGCCGCCCATAAAGGTAAAATGCGGCTTATAGGTCTGAAAACCATCTTTTGCTATATATGTAACCTGTTGTTTGGCAGACCGCAGGTTTTCGGTATAGAAATTGCCATGCTTATCCAAAATCTCAGCATGAGTATAACTGATTTTATCTCCTGCCTTGGCGTTTGGCAGTGTAATTTCCACATACCCTACCAAATTATATCCGAAATCCAACACTGTTTCACCTGCAGGCGTGTGAATAACCTCGCGCACAGGATAGCTTTCGTGTTCAATTACGTCAGGCCCCTGTTGTGCCACAACCAATGCTTTGGAATTATTCAACGCCTTGGCCTTAAATCCCGTCTTGCAGACCTCTTTGGTTGCATCAAAGGCTTCTCCATTATAAACGCTTGTTTCCAGAATCGGTGTGGTATACTGTTCCCAACTTTCATCACTGACGATTTCCTCAGTGGTACCATCTGCAAATTCCAGTACAAGACTTGCAATAAAATACGGCTGTTTGCGCACAATCGCAGTACGCCAACCCATGCCCGACGTATAACCGTGACAAATGGTAACGGCAAGTTCATTGTCGCTTTCTAACATTTCTGTCACATCATAGCTTTGCGCTTGAATACGGTTTTCAAAGCTCGTCCAACCGGGCGCCAAAATAAAATTGCCCACGCGCCTACCATTGAGTATTGCCTCATAAAAACCGAATGCGGAAATATTAAGTGTTGCACTCTTTACCTTTTGGCAAGAAAAGTTTTTATGAAAACGCAAAGGTGCAATGGAATTTAAATCAAATTGTTTTGACGAAATAAATTTAGCATTATCAAACATATTTTCACCCCATAAAATCCAGTATCTGTTCTTTAGTTCTATAGCCAACAATCGTATCGATATTTTTTCCGTTTTGAAAGAGCATCAACGTTGGAATACTGGCAACACCAAATTGCGCCGCCAGTGCCGGCTCCTCATCAACGTTTACTTTACCAATCACGACATTGTCACACTCATTTGCAATCTCCTCCAACACAGGAGCCAGCATCATGCAGGGACCGCACCAAGTAGCCCAAAAATCAAGGACAACTTTTTTATTAGCCATCAGCACTTCTTTTTCAAAGTTTTGCGCAGTAATCGTAATTTCAGCCATTTGTTTTCCCTCCTCGGATGATTTACATATAGTATATCATAATATTTACAAATATCAATAAAAAAAGGGTGATATTTTTGCAAAAATATCACCCTTTTTCTAATTTAAATTATCAATATAGTCGCAAGCTGCCAACGCTGCAACAGCACCGTCAGCTGCCGCTGTTGCAACTTGACGAATATGTTTGCTTCGACAGTCACCGGCAACAAAAACACCCTGCGCATTTGTCAGGCAGGTTTCTCCTGCATCCACATATCCCCAATCATTGAGTGCCACGATATCGGCAAACGGTTCATTCTGCGGCACCAGTCCAATAGCCACAAACATACCGTCCAAAGCAAGTTCTCTTTGCTCTTTGCCTTCAATCACAATGCCTTGCAAGGTTTG
>JAZROO010000005.1:0-2721 GCA_045648705.1 Eubacteriales bacterium
CGAACTCTTTTCCTCGCCCGACACCTTTGCGGCACTCAAAAACACCCTCATTTTAGCACTCTCTGCCGCAACGATTTCTACCGTCATCGGCACGGCGGGAACCGTCGGCATTGCCAAAATGAAAAGCAGGACTTTGCAAAAGGGCATTTTGTCGCTGACCAATATTCCGATGATGAATCCCGAAATCGTTACGGGTATTTCGATGATGCTGTTGTTTGTCTTTGTCGGCACCCTACTCAGACAACAGGATAAACTCAGCTTTACCACCCTGCTCATTGCGCATATCACCTTTTGTCTGCCTTACGTTATTTTGTCGGTGCGCCCCCATCTTCTCAAGATGGACCGCGCTCTGCCCGAAGCGGCGCGCCACCTTGGTTGCACCCCACTGCAGTCGTTTTTCAAGGTAGAACTGCCGTGTATTATGAGCGGTGTTGTCAGTGGCTTTATTATGGCATTTACCTTGTCGCTGGACGATTTTGTCATCAGCTACTTTACCACCGGCAGCAACTTCCAAACCCTGCCTTTGATGATTTACTCTATGACCAAAAAAGAAGTCAAGCCCGACATTTATGCCCTTTCCACCCTCATCATCGTGGCGGTGCTTGTGCTGCTCATTTTGTCCAACATCCTCTCCGCTCGTGCCGAAAAGCGCGAGAGAAAGGAGAAAAAATGAAAAAACTTTTATCCCTTTTGTGCGCGGTGATGATGCTTTGCGCCTTTCCCTTTGAAAGCGGCGCGGCAAGTATCACCCTCAACGTTTATAACTGGGGTCAGTATATTTCCGCCGGTAGCGAGGGCACCCTCGACGTCAACGCGGCATTTGAAAAATATTATAAGGAAACCTACGGGGAAAGCGTCAAGGTCAACTACACGACCTATGCCAGTAACGAAGATATGTACAATAAGCTCTCCTCCGGTGCCTCGTCTTACGACGTTGTCATTCCCTCAGACTATATGATCGAGCGGATGATCTCAGAGGATATGCTCCGCCCCCTCGATTTTTCCAATATCCCCAATTTTCGTTATATTGACAAAAATTATACCGACCTCTACTTCGACCCCGACAATCGCTTTTCCGTTCCCTACACCTACGGTATGGTCGGCATTATCTACAATACCACCATGGTCGACCCAAGCGACGTTTCCGATTGGGACTGTATGTGGAATGAGAAGTATCAAGGCAAAATTCTGCAGTTTAACAACTCGCGTGACGGTATGGCGACTGCCGCCTTCAAAATCGGTGTTGACATCAACACCACCGACCGCGCCCAACTGCGCGCCGTGATTGAACAGCTCAAAGATCAAAAACCGCTGATTCAAAGCTACGTAATGGACGAAATCTTTAACAAGATGAAAAACGGCTCTGCCGCCATCGCCCCCTACTACGCAGGCGACTTTCTGGCAATGTACGAAAGCAACGAAAACCTTGCCTTTTGCTACCCCAAAAGCGGCACCAACGTTTTTGTCGATGCCTTTTGCATCCCCAAAAACTCGCGCAATCCCGAGGTCGCGGAAAGATACATCAACTTTATGCTCTCCCGTGAGCCTGCCGTTGCCAATGCCGAATATCTTTACTACGCCTGCCCCAACACCCTTGTCACAGGCGACCAAGGCTATCAGCAAACGATGAGGGACATTCATCCCGATGCCATGGAAATCCTCTACCCCAAGGCAACCGACTTTCAAACCGAGTATTACCACAACCTCGACCCCGACACCCTTGGCTACTCAAATTCCCTTTGGGAAGAGCTCAAACTGCAAAACTCAATCGAGCCTTGGGTCTTGTGGCTGGCAGGCGGCATCCTTGCCACCGTTCTGGCACTGCTGCTGTACAAATATATAAAAACCAAACTCCGCGCAGCGCAATACTAAAATTTAAATTTAGGGGTCAGACCCCTAAATTTAAGTGATGTGTTTGCGCGGCAAACGTGATATATTTGCCGATAGGCAAATGTGATATATGCGCTTTTACGCATAGCACAAAAGCGCACGTGATATGTTCAAACCATCTTCGTCGGTTTGAACGTTTCGGAAACCTTTTGCCTTGCGGCAAAAGCTTTTTAAATTCAAAACAAAACGGCGACTTTCTTACGAAAGCCGC
Source organism: Eubacteriales bacterium (assembly GCA_045648705.1). Classification (GTDB taxonomy): domain Bacteria; phylum Bacillota; class Clostridia; order Oscillospirales; family QAKW01; genus Firm-08. Next base: position 2,102 of record JAZROO010000005.1, read on the forward strand.
CGTTTTTATATAGGTTACAAAATGAAAATTATTTCTATGGTAAAAGAATTATATTTCGTTTTCTCCGATAAGGGTCTTGTGTCACCTTTCCATCGGTAAACTCTTGTTTGTTTAAAATCCTTTCGATTGATGCCCGAGAGCTTTGTCTCCTTTGGCACGTTGTTTGTGAATTATCTCAGAAAACTGACACAAATGCCGTATGTTTTGATTACAGACTTACACCGCCTGTCCTTTAAAACTTCTTTCTTTACAAAAGTTTCCACACGGGTGAGCACATTCTTTCTTCACAAAATGTACTCTTGCATCGCAGAAATGCTCTACGATAAAATAAGCACAGGAAAGCTTATCGGTAGCTTGCCTGCGCTGTCATAGAGGAAATTTAAGATACTTTCTTCTACTCAGGGGGCGCAGGCTCTCGCCGGTATGAGTGCAATATTTCGTTGTTCTCATATCTCTCACGCCCTTTTGATGATTTCTTTTCAAAGAATGAAGTCTTTGTTCACCTATATATTACCAAACCAAATCACCAAAATCAATTCGCAGATTATACATAATTTGTATATTATTTTTACTCTATGTTGAATTCTTTTGTGTATTTTATACAAAAGAGTCCCCAAAGC
>JAZROO010000006.1:0-6745 GCA_045648705.1 Eubacteriales bacterium
CGAAATGATAACGGCAGAAACGCTCATAGTGTCTACCTCTTCACCCATTCTCTTGAGCACTGCGGAGAATACATACTCATAGTCGTTTGCATACTTTTTGCCGTAGCTTTCAACAACTTTCTTTACAAAGTTATCTACATACACAAAATCTTGCTTAGCATTATAGCTATCGGCACTCCAGGTGACTCTGACAACCACTTTGGTGGCACTGCTTTCCATACCTGCCGCCAGCGCATCATGTACGGTTGTCTTAAAGGTCGGCGAGAAGAGATATTTGTTGCCATCAAATACTTGGCGCATAGCAACCTTTGTAAACTTAAATGCACCGTTTTCATATACGGGCAAATAACCGCCGTTAGCTTTATCCAGTGCCACACTGTTTTTGTCTACTGCCAGTTTGCCGCTACCGATTTCACTGCTGTCAATAACTGCAGAGTTTTTAAGACCAACAACATGATCGGTTGTAATTGTATAACCGTTTACATCCACCACAACTTCAGGATTGATGAGAAGCAGTTCTGTCTGTACGTTGGTGTGGAGCTTTACCGTATCTCCTGCTTTGGCATCTGCCAGAGCGGCTTCAAATGAATCATAGGGTTTTCCATCAATGGATGCCACACTCAAAGATGGAATTGCCGTCACGCTCTCAGGATCTATCTCATCACAATATTCGCAATGATAACTTTTGCTTCCCGCGCTTTCTAAAGTGGGCTCAACGTCTACTGTGTATTCCGTTTCCCATTTATGCGCATTCGGCTCTACGCCAAGAATCACTTCAGATTCTTTTTTGCACATGGTACAAGTGCTCACCGCTTTACCCTCTGCTATACAGGTGGGATCAATATGTTTGCTTGTTACCTCGCGTGCATCGCAATGTTTTTCTGCATAGAAGATGACGTCCCCTTGTGTCAAAACCTCACGGCCGCCCACACACTTGGTTTTATCGGCATTGATCGGCGCAATATCCGTCAGCCAAATTTCAGGTATGCAATACTGATCCAATACCGCAAAATTTTCAAGAATCATATAATTGGCGCGGAATTCAAACAGTGAGTAACGATCCTCTATGCCTCTGCGATCCTGTGCTCTGCCGTCAAAGGCAGAATCTATTACAGTAACGTCATGCAATCTATTGACGGTAGCCAACGAAGAACTTTGCATCAGACGTTCGGAATCGTTTGTAAACAAGCAATTCTTAACGATAACGGTAAGATACAACGAGCCAATGTTGGCAGAAGAGCCATGCATACTGATGGCAGAGTTGGCACCACCCTTAGTAAACACAATGCCGTGGAAGGTATAGGTGGAGGGTAAAGTGTCATTATTGATACGAATATAGTCGGCAAACACTGCCTCTTTGGTCACATCTTCCGCTCTGTCCCCTGCTAGTTTGCCCTCGGCATTTTCCTTGCCAAATGGCGAAACGTTCCACTTGGGACCGACGATGGCAACACTGCGATTGCCGAGATTATGACCTGCCGACATATCGTAGTATCCGGGTGCCGCTACGATGATATTTTTCATACCAAAGCTGGAAGCGGTGGCAGTTTTGGTAAGCGTTTGTGAAGTGGCAGTTGCATTTTTTTCGGCATAGGTCGACTCAACTGCCGCCAAAGCAGCACTGTTCAGCGCGGGGAAAAACTGCGCTGTAACTCCATCCTCTGCCGCAGCAGCCTCCGTATAGGTCATACCGTTAAAGGTATAACTTTTATTCTTATAATAATCACTGCCTTCAGGAGCCAGAATAATGTATTTTGAGGGAGTATTGAGAGCGAACACGACCGTTGCGGTTGTTTTGATGCCGTTTGTGTCTTCCTCAAAGACCACTTTGGCATATTTGCCGTTGACGGTATCTTGTGTCAATTCCTTGACCTCGTTGGTACAAGCTTGCTCCGTGTAAACACCCTCAAGTTTTACTCTCTTGTCTCCAAATCGGAACAAATCGTCACTTACGGGATACGTTTTACCACGCTCTAACAAAACGGTGATGGCGCCCAAGAAATAGTCCATATTATTGACATCTGCATAGCTTTGTTGGGAACGATATAGATGTATATAACTGTACAGTACCGCACCGTCTTTGATTTCTTTCGGGCTCATCATCTCACGTACGCCGCCCCTCATAGCAAGGGAAGCATAAACATCCGACTCTACAATGGCACCGCCGTAATAGCTGTAGTATGCAAGAGCGGGCAAAACGTTATTCTGATTGTCCATAAATAAGTTGCCCGAAAGGTCAAATTTGCATTTATTAAAATCAGCGCGCATTACAGAGAAAATCAGATTTGTGCTGGAGGTTGCATGGTTGGGCATACGGAAGACGTTGCCCTCAATGAAAATTTGATTTTGCACCTTAGGTGCTGCCACATACAAAAATTCACTGTATCTGATTTTTTTGCCGTTGGTGGCAACAGCTTCGGATGCCTCAAACACGTTATCCTTAATGTTCATTACAAAGGAATCAGCAAGATCATCCTCTGTTGTTTTTGTGGTGCTCCAAGCGTTAAACTCAATGGTTGCACAGTCACGGGCACTGTTTTTGGTGCCGACAACGTCATAAAACTTGTTGCCGACAATATCAAACGTTACTGCTTGGTTGTTATAAAGGAAGCATCTGTCGTTATCGTTGGGAACACGAATCAAGGAATGGACTTCCCAGTCTGCCGCCACACAGTTTTTAATGGTCAACTCAGGATGCGTGGCATTATAACCGTAAAAGGTGTCGGAAACATAGGAAGGATGTATCGGCAACAAAAAGAGTTCATGTCCGCGCGGATTTGAAGAATCATACTGCTGTGCAGGTGCGACACCGTGCAGAAAAGCGCAGTTATCAAAGGTAACCTTGTTAGATATAATTTCATTTTGCGCAGAATACGTGGTACCGCTTTTTGCCGACATTTTCTTGTTCCAGTCAAAATAGCAATTCTTAAATTCCCAAATGGACTGGGTTGCTTTATCCCAACCGGTATCGCGTCCGTCAAAGGTCATGTTGCACTGCGGACCTGTCAGATCGCGCACAAAGTAGTTTTGTACGGAAATCACGTTATACTGTTTTACTCCGCTGCTGACCAAAGAGGCAGCACCACTGCCGGCAAAGCCGTCCAACGTGATATCGGCATAGGCAGGGAAACGGAAGGTATCACTCAAAAGTGTTTCGGTTGCGGAGCTGACACTTCTGCCGTTTTGCTCAAGCAGAACCTCTGCCTTACTGTCGCGCTTGTCGTTAACGGGATTTCTGCCCGCTTGCGCGCCCAATAAATAAACCTTGAAAAGTTGATGGGGTGAAGGTTCGGCAACGGGTGCGGCAAGGTCAAAATCGGTCAACTCGCCGATGGTGCCGGGTGCCCAAACGCAAACCGCACTCTTGGCAGCGCCTGCTACTTTATCAGCAAAATCTTTTGCTTGTTTTTCAACTACGGTGACCATTTCTGCCTCACTTGCAAAGGCATTTTTGCCCCAGGTGAGCAGATAGGTCTCGCCGTTACCCCAGTCGGTTTTGTTGCCGTAGGTGTATTCAAACTGACCGTTGGCATCTACGGCAGGAGCCGTGCTCCACTTAGCATCAAAGAAGTAAATATTTTCATCGGGAATAATCACACCGTTTTGCTCGGTACCCGTAATTCTGTCATAAGGGGAAACAGACACGGTGGGTGCCGACGGTGTAGGCGTAGGAACGGTGGAGTTGTAAGTGCCGCCACCGTAATCTTTAAGATTCCGTCCCTCAAGTTCAACCACATCGTCACCAACCGACCAGCCAAGCTCATCAGAATAGGTGCGAACAACGATATAGTCCGTTTCAGCAGGAAACGGTACTTTGGCAAAGGAAATAATGTTGCGGCCGGAAGCCACAGAATCACCGATTGCTGTAGTGGCAAACGGTTTGTCGCCAATAATTCCGTTGTCTGCATCGGCAAAAAACAGACCGATCGCATCTGCATTATGTTTTGCGGGGACAAATACTCTCAAAGTACCGCTGAGGGTGGCACCGTCACTTGTCAGTGACGTCACCTTGGTGCCATGCAATGGTGCCTGCACCTGCGGAGCTTTGATTGCAGTGTCGGAAATGTCTACCACAAACTGCGCGGCGCCAATCCATTTGCCGTTGAAAAAGTCACGGCCTTTTACAATCAACTTGTCGCCGTATACGTAAACGTAATAACCCTCACTACCGGGGCCTTTGTTAGTGGTAATAGCAGAAGTACTGTCATAAGCATCCGCCGCCGCGCTGACACTGGCAGTACCAAAGGTGTGTGCCATACGTTCGTCGCGAGGATAGTAGGTGCCGTATTCATCGAGTTCCCAGTGGGTATGCCCCGTAAACAGTACAACCTCGGGATGCTCTGCTAAAATTTTGTTCAATACAATAGCGGTGTCGGGATATACCTGTCCCCAACCGCCTGTTTCATTGGCACTGCTGCCACCGGCATAGGTACCGGAAACCGAGTCTTGCATCGACTGATGCGCCATAACAAAGACAGGCTTATCAGCAGGAGTGTTTTCCAGTTGCTTTTCAAACCACTCAAGCGTGGTCTCATTCAACTCCAACCACGTTAAATCCAACGTATCGGGGCCGAGAACAATAAACTTCAGTCCGTTCTTTTCAAAAGAATAGGACAAAGAGCCCTCATAAGCATAGGAGGTGTCCTCCGGTAATACACCCTCCAACAAATACTTGTAAAAAGGCTCGGAATAATCCTTCAGTGTCTTATCATCGGGCAGTGTGGAGGTAAAGCGAAACAACTCGTGGTTACCAAAGCCGGCATAGAGAGGCGGCTCTCCCTCGGTTACATTTATAATACGGTTAAATTCCTCGTAATCAACGTCGGTAGCCTGATCCGTGTTGTCACCGTTTGAAAAAATACCTATGGAGTTGGGGCTGGTTTTTTTAACGTCCTCCAACATTTTTAACATAAGCTCGCTGTTTCCTTGTTTGGCAACTCTGGTAATGGAAATATGCATATCACTCACTGCCTGAAACTCGGCTGTCAGCTCACCAAAAGCGCTCATATCAATGGCGGCACCTTGCGGCAGGTCGTAAGCCGCATAATCGGCTGAGAATCCGCCGTCATCAGAAAAGCTATAAGCAAGCAATCGCGTAGCCTCCTCAGGAATAAAGGAGCCAACCGCCATACGCGCAGTTACAACCGTTCCTGCCACTTTCAGCTGTGTAATCGCACTGTAGTCCGCCAGTTTTCCACTCGCGTCACCCCAGTACAAATATACATCATCAGCGCCGTGCCCTGCAGGCAACGTAACAGTTACGGTACCTTCGGCACCCGCGCCTACCTTATCGATATCATATACCACTTGAATGGGTGCGGCAGGCGCAGCAGCGGCGCTTGCAGGCAGAACCATTGTGAAAGAAGAAAGCAGCATACAAATCATTAAGACAAATGACAAAATTCTTTTGCTCATATATATGTCCCCCTTGCTTTTTTGCTTTATATATTGTACAATTTTATTATATTGCGAATCGATGTGCAATTCAAGCAACTAAATTGCGCAATATTTTAACTTTCTTGCGCTTTGGGAGGCAAAAGGTATGCGGTACGAAAATCTAAAATACAGCAATGACATTCTTCCCATCATCCGCCGTCACGACAGTAGAAGAAAAACGCTGTACAATATGTATATGCATTGGCACGACGCGATTGAAATTTTGCTGATTATGGAAGGAAAAATGAATGTTCTCAGCGGCAAAGAACACACGGTGGTAGAACAGGGGCAATTGGTTTGCATTCATGCAGGGCATTTGCATCTTTATGATCCGATTACCGAATTTTGCCGTTATTATTGTATCATTTTTCCCCCTGACGCCTTGGACGGCAAGGAACTCTATTACAGTAATTTGCCAAGAATTTCCGAAGATGCACAAGCAAAAGAATGGATGGTGCAACTACTGGCAATCATCAAAGAAAAAGCACCCTTCTGGCAAGAAAAAGGCAAAGCACTGCTGACACTGATTGTCGCCCGTTTGGCAGAAATAGGCGGTGACGTTTGTTATGAAGACTCCAGCCGTCCATCGCAACTGGTCAAGGCGGCAATGGCTTATATTGACAAATACCATCTCAACCCCACGCTTTCTCTTGAAGAGATCGCAACCCAACTGCACATCAGCCCCTATCACCTCTCTCACGTTTTTAAAAAAGTAACAGGAAAATCCATTTCTTCTTATTGGCAGGCACAGCGCCTGGATGTTGCAAGACGACTTTTGGTTAGCGGCAATTCCATTTTGGAGGCTGCAGAAAAAGCAGGCTTTTCTTCCCAAAGTTATTTTTGCCGCGCTTTTCAAAAGCAGTTCGGCACCACCCCTTCCCAATACCGCAAAAATAATATTACATAAACCCTCATCTTTATCGTTTGTATAAAAACAAATACCGCAGACAAAGTCTGCGGTATTTTTTAATTGGGGTTATACTTTGGAGTTACTGCTGCGCAGCCTCGTCCTCAAGCACAGCCGCCAGAAAAGGATTAGACTCAACACCGAGTTCGGTGTCATCAGCGGTAATCGGCTCATTTGCCGTCAGAACAACATATTCTGACTGCGGTTTTTGATAATATTTTTTCATTTTATCACCTACTGTACGGTGTAAGGCAAACTTTCACTTGCAATCTCCACACCTGTTTCCGAAATGATGACGGCAGAAACGCTCATAGTGTCTACCTCTTCACCCATTCTCTTAAGGACTGCGGAGAATACATACTCATAGTCGTTTGCATACTTTTTGCCGTAGCTTTCCACAAC
>JAZROO010000007.1:0-12758 GCA_045648705.1 Eubacteriales bacterium
CGCCCTTCATCCAAAGGTTTTGATCGGTGTCAAAAGTCTCAGGTAAGGATTGATAGTATCCCATAGAGGTCAGGAAACCGCCCTGACAGGAAACTGACGACATTGCCACCAGATACTTAAATACGTCCTCAACAGGCGGCAGACCGACATCTCTGTCTTGCGGTACCATTGCTGCCCATTGGCTCGTCACACCCAGACAGATTGCCGCCTGATGACGAGAAAATCTCATATTTTTAACGTAGTCTACATCATTGCGGCTGACTTCCCAACAATGATAATCAGGGCAATTATGATCGTTTCGGCTGTTGGTATACTTTTCATTAAAAGCATCATTCATTGTCAGAATCATTGCGGGGTTAAAGGTTTTGCAGGTTTCTTTCAGTCTTGCCTGCGGTTCGCCGGGGTTTACATGATTATACACACCGTCAAACCAATAGCCTTTGATGCGTGTACCGTAACGTTCACTCATCTCATAGTAAAGCTCATTGATATATTGATTCCAGGTTTCATAATTATTAGTCGTATCAGTCCAACCCACGTTGATCTGGTCTTCACCCTTGAGGTCGTGACCGTCCGCAGGGTGAGTGTAAAGATGCAGATCAATGCCGTATTTATCGAGCTCTGTAATCAATTCGTCGATTACGTCGCGGTCGGAATAAGACTTCCACAGCTCACTGCCCTCGCTTCTCTGATCATCTCTCCAGCGCTGATTGGTCATAGAGGGGAACTGTGTGCGCATCTCAGCGTGCCATACGGTAAATACAACATATTCGTAGCCGTGTGCTGCAGCGTCTTTTGCAAACTGCACAACGTCAAAATTGTTCGCCGCCTCGTCGGTGGATTGTATCATCGTTCCGTCTGCATATGCGTAACGGCCAAAGTGAACAAACCAACCGTATTTCTTAGTCTTCCAATCCTCATGGGCTGCATCGATTTCCTCTTGGGTCATGGTGGGTGCTACAAAAGTTTTGTAGATCGGCACCAAGAGAGGCTTTGTCAAACGGCTGTCGCCGGTTTTATCGTTGGTAATCTTTAAGGTCAGACGAACACCATGGGTAGTATCGTCGCTTCTCATAATGTTACCGTCAACGTCCACAATTTCGGGTTTGTCGCTCTCTGCAATCTCAATGCTGTAGCCCTCGGGTACCTCGGGCAAAGTGATTTTGGTTGCATCATTTTCAGGACAAGGGATAAAATTTGTTTTCACTGTCAATGCCTCCAAATCCAAAGTATCCTGTGACTTAATGAGAAGCAAGCGGGTAACTGTCTGCGTCTCGGTCGGATCTAAGCGATTTGTTACCTGAATACTAAGAGTTGCTGTTGTATCCGTTTGCGGCATAGTAATATTGCCATCGCCATCTACCAAGCCTGCAGGATCGCAAGAAACGATTTGAGCCTCAAATAACTTAGGACAGCTCATAATAACCTTATTTTCCATCTGCGCAATGTTCAGTGCCGCAATTGCTTGCTCCAATGTTTGAATTGCAGGTGTTGCCAACACTTCGATTTCACCGATTTCAATAATGTTATTTGCGCTCGGCGCAAACGTAAACTTCACATATTTTACATTGTCTACAGGTTCAAAATAAAATGTTTGCGGTGTTTGGGTGCCGACAGCGACAAGGTTTGTTTTGTCTACTACCGCGTCGGACCAACTGCTGCCATCTTCGGAGGTATACACCTTCACACCGGATGCGAAATTGGCAGCCTTGTTATATCTTGGATAGAGGGTAACACCTGTAACAGTGGAAGCTTCCTCCAAGGTTAACGTAACGTCAGCCGTCGTTGACCAACCGGTGCCGGTAGACCAACAGTTTGCATTTCCTTCATCTCCGACCTTCTCGCCATCAATCAACTTGCTTGAGGGCCAAGCGGAATGATGCTTGGTATCGGTAGCTTCCGTGAGTTTGATGGCTTCCGCCATTTCCTGACGCAAACCGTTGACCCAAACGGAAACAGCGTTAGAATAATACGCATTGCCGACGGTATCGGTAAATTTAAATACCACTTTCGACGTACCACCCGTCAAAGTGTTAACAGAGCCGCCAAGTGTTACCACGTTTTCATCACTACTGCTGAAAATTTCTGTGGTATATCCATCAAAGGTCGGCAGAACAATGGTTTTAGTGTTGTAATCCACCAACACTTCGGAAATATTTTGAGCCTGACCTTCCACCTGTACCGAAATGGGATTGCTATAAGTCGCCGCACCGCATGAGTCAATCAATTTCACCACGATATCGGCGGAGCCGCCCATAATAGTATTCACAGAACCGTCCAACGCTACCAATCCCTCGTTGCTACTACTGTGAACTTCTGTTGTATATCCGTCAAATTGCGGCAGAACAAGCGCTTTGGCATCATAATCCACCGTCAGTTCAGTAATTTCACGCGGATCTACTGCCTTGGTGCCGATCAGCGAGAAGTTATCCCCTTTGTTAGTATTGTTTATGATCATCTCCATATAACCACCGGTATAGGTTGTATCTACCACATTAATTGTCGGCGTTGTGTTGTTGTTAAAGTAAATCTTGATATTACCGGTAGCAGCCGTGAATTCTACTCGAACGGCAGTTTTTTTAGTTGAAGAATCGAAGTTCGGAACGATTGCGGCATCTACCAGTTTTTTGGTTCCTTGGCTTTCCGAAATAGAGTAAAAATCTGCCTTCCCGGTATTACGAACATATAAAAAGTGACCGTATGCCCAGTTTCCGTTTGCTGTACCGTCCGGTTTATTAAAACGAATGCCTGTCCAAGTACCGTTTGAAATAAGGTCACAGTTTAAAATTAAGTCACCCGTGGTTTTCAGCAAATCACCATCCGCATCAAGAGGGGCAATCTGTGCCGGTGATACAGTTGAACTTACCTGTCCATTTGAAATGCTGATTTTCGATTTTTTATTTGCTTCACTGATGTCCTGCCATTTGCTCAAATCCGTACTGAAATCCTCATAGAACAGCCACGGACATTTTACGGCATAACTGTCATACACACCGCCAGCTTGGGAGGTAATACTAAAGTAACCGCTTGAATACTGTGTATCAATCACGTCAATGGTAGGCTCGGTAGAATTGTTAAAATATACCTTGATATTTCCGGTTGACGCGGTATATTCCACTTTGATTTTTGTCATAGCGTTTAAATCAAACGCGGGCACAGGGACCGCTTTTGCCAACGTTGCACCTTTGGCTGCTGCAAATTCAACCACACCGGAGCCTCTGACATAGAGAAAATAACCTGTCTTACCCCAGTTATCATTCGACAAACTTTGCATATTGAACTGAACGCCTGCCCAAGAAGAAGCGCTTCCGGGTTTAAGTTCAACACTTAACTCAAAGTCACCAATCGTTTGCAGTGCGCGGTTTGCAGACGTTGTCTCGATAGCATAAGATGATGTTGCTACACCGTTGGCAACAGTCAATGGATTGCCGCGATAGCTTTCCCACTTGCTGTTATCACCGCTGAAATCATCAAAAAAGAGATATTCACTGTTTTGCACGTCGGCATTTGCCGCCGCGGCAAAGGGAGCCAGTGAAAAGCTCAAAACACATACTAAAAGCCATGCAATAAGTCTTCTGCTATTCTTCGCCATTATAATTCCTCCCAGTAAAATAATATTGACTTTATTTCATTATATATGATATAATCAAATTAATAAATCCCACTTTCTTAATATTTTTATAGGTATATCATATGAAAAAGCCAACGGTTACTGTAACAATGCGTTCCCATCAGGGAGATAGCCACCTGAATTTTCACATTGCCGCCAACAGCGACGACTATATCTACCCTCACGATCACGATATTTTGGAGTTTGCCTATCTTGAAAAAGGTTCCATTTTGCACTATTTCGGTGACGAATGCAAGCAAATTGATGCGGGCACCTATTTTTTTGTTGACCACGGTATGACGCACTGGATGAAACGCGTTTCCGACGAGCCGTATCGCATTATCAATTTTCTCTTTGCCCCTGATTTTATTGACAGAACGCTGGCAGGCAAGCAGACGTTTTCGGATATCCTGAGTTGTTATCTTTTAAAATACTGCCACCGCGCCACCGACCAGAATTTTGCCAATCGGATATTTCGCGATGATGGCACGGTCAAGGCACTGATCGATGACATCGCCAAGGAATTTAAAGAAAAAAGATACGGTTATGCGGAGTGGATCCGATCACAGTTTGTAAAAATTATGCTGATCGCTATGCGCAGCCTGAATCAACCGCAAGAAAACGAGTCTTATGATGAGCTGATCGATCAAATCGTCAGCCGCATTAAGCTACAGTTTGCCGATCGCCTCAAACTCAAAGACATTGCAAGTGAGATGGGCTATTCGGCAGAATATCTTTCCGCGCGTTTTTCAAAGGTGATGAAAGAGAGTTTTTCAAACTACCTGCAACAAATCCGAATTGAACATGCCTGTCACCTACTCGAAAGCACCAACCTTACCATTGATGAAATCGGCAAAAACGTCGGCATCAATGATATTAAATACTTTCATCAGATATTCAAAGCACATCTGGGCACCACACCCGGCAACTTCAGAAAACTTTATAAATAATAAAAATATCCGAGATTTAATAATCTCGGATATTTTTTATTTACTTAGCTTATCATAGTTTCCTAAAAATTCTTCCAGTCGGCTTTGCATAATATCGCAGCCGCCCACCCTGTCACTTTCCATATTGATGGGAAGCACCGGATCGTGTACCGACAAGCGCATCAAAAGCCATCCATCACCCTCATCTTTACCAAAGTTGGCACGAACACCTTCATACGACGGTGTTTCAATGGTGGCAATTTTTGATGCAAAAGCCTCAAAATCAGAAAGCACCTTCTGCCCATAGGCACGAAAATCCTCTGCCAAAATGTTCAGACGAATTTCTTTTGCTTCTGACGGTTGGGGCAAATCAGCAATCAGGTCACTGAGCTCTTTGCCTTCATTTGCAAGTTTTGCCGCCTTGCAGAGTAATCGAACTACCAGATATGCGCCGTCATCCAAAAAGTTATTTTCTTTTAAGGCCGCGTGACCGCTGGTTTCAATGGCAAGCGGTGCCGAAATGCCCTCAGCCTCCAAACGCTTTGCCTCGTCGATAACGTTTTTATATCCTCTTTTAAATCGGTGATGATGACCGCCCTTTGCCTCAATGAAAACCTTGAGTCCTGCGCTGGTCACCGAGTCGGTCACAATGGTACTGCCCGGCATTTCTTCGAGCAAAATGGCGGAAATCAGGGCAATCAACGTGCTGGAATTGATGGAATTTCCCTCACTGTCGACAATTGCGGCACGGTCACAGTCGGTATCAAAGCAGATGCCAAGCGAAGCGCCTGCCGCTACCGTTGCCTCTGCTGTCGCTTTCATTGCGGCAGCATTTTCGGGATTGGGAATGTGGACGGGGAAAGTGCCGTCGGGTGTGAGATTTACCGATCCTGCTGTATCTGCGCCCAATTTTCTAAGTACGTCTTTCTCAAAAAATCCGCCCATGCCGTTTCCTGCATTAACGATGATCTTTTGATTTTCAAAGGGACGCTCTTTGCCGGTGTTGCGGCAGATAATGTCGCAAAGTTCGGTGGCATAGGGAGTCATAATATCAAAGGCGGTCACCTTGCCTGCTTTTTGAGCAGGGGTAATTTCTTCCGCTTTTTGCAAAATCCACTCAATGTCTTTACCCTCAAGGCCACCCTCACGGGTAAAGAATTTTAAACCATTGCGCTCAGGCGGCAGATGCGAGGCGGTAATTTCAATCGCACCGTCACAATTGCTTTTCTCATATCTTGTGGCAAAGAACATAGCAGGCGTTGTCGCGCCGCCGCAGTCCAGTACCTCAAGTCCACCTTCGCTAAGTCCTGCAACGGTTGCCGCCGCAAGAGAAGGGGAACTGACACGGCAATCGTGTCCCACTGCTACCTTGAGTTGCTTTTGGGGATATTTTTCTTTCAAAAATGCCGCAAAAGCCATCGCGGCATCATGGGCAATTTCATTTGTCAGCGTTATGTTTTCTCCGATGGCAACACCGCGAATGTCGGTGCCGCTTTTGAGATGTTTATACTTCATTGTTCCTCCTTGCCGTAATCATACGGTCATTTCCGCCAAGGTCTTTATGGGTTGCAATTTGTTCAAATGGATACTCGTTCAGTAGGGCACCCACTTGTTTGGTAGTGTCAAACCCTGCCTCCAGCACCAACTGCCCTCCGATTTTCAAAGGGGAACGCCAATCGGCAGCAATCGCGCGGTAATACATCAGCCCGTCTGCCCCACCGTCAAGCGCAAGTGCCGGTTCTGCGAGCACTTCCTTGGCAAGATTTTTCATATCCTCACTCTTGATATAGGGCGGATTGGAAAGTATCATATCAAACATTCCGTCGGGAAAGTAAGTTGTGCCTTTCAAAAACACGTCGCCTTGCACAATATGGCACCGCGCTTCCACGTCCAGCAGTTTTGCATTGCGACGAGTGGCATCAATTGCCGAAGCAGAAATGTCAAACAACGTGACGTCTGCCTGCGGTACTTCTTTAGCTATCGTCAACCCAATGCAACCGCTGCCGCAGCAAAGGTCGAGTATACGCGGTTTTTCTATATTTTTTAAGATCGGAAGCGCATAGTCAATCAGCGTTTCGGTATCGGCACGGGGAATCAGCACACCCGGCAAGGTCAAAAACTCATGCCCGTAAAATTCCCATTTGCCGATCAGGTACTGCAGTGGCATACCCCCCACCCGTTTGCTGACGTCTTTCATATAGTTATCAATGCTCTCAGGGTCAACCTCGCGCTCCCGTCCCAACAATATATCTCCACGAGTACAGGGAATATGTGCATTGAGCAGGTAAAACGCTTCGTCTCTCGGGTTTTCTATATTTTTTTCGGTAAAAATGATTTCAGCATTCTTCAGTACTGTCGCAAGTTTTACTTTCATTGTTACTCTCTTTTTCTACATATCCGTCTTCGGTTAAAATCAATTCTTTGTCCAAAGGATACTCCTCCAGCACACCGTTCAGTGCGGCAAGAGCCACCTCCAGTTGCTTTTCATCAGGCTCTTTGGTGGTCAGATGTTGAAACCACACACCCGGTGCTGACAGGATGCGGGTAAACACATTGTCGTGTTTGCCGGCAAGTTGGATGCACTCAAAAGCCACGCCCATCATCAACGGAATGAGCAAAATGCGGCTTCCTGCGCGGAGCCACACACTTTGTGTGGTAATCAAGGTGGAAATCACAATGCTGACAAGCAACGTCAGCGCCAAAAAGCTGGTGCCGCAACGTGGGTGAAAACGACCGAAGGTCTTTGCGTTTTCAGCCGTGAGCGGCTCTTTTTTCTCAAAGCAAAAAATACTTTTATGTTCCGCGCCGTGATACTGAAAAACGCGCTTTATATCTTTCATACAAGAGATTGCGATCAAATATACCAAAAAGACGGCAAGTTTAATCACGCCCTCCCCCACCGAAATGATAATGCGGCGGGTGCCTTCGGCAAGTGTATCAAAACTGGGAAACAGTCCCGTCACAAAGGAAACGATCAAGGTCGGCAATGCAAAAAAGAGGGCAACACCCATCAGCGCTCCCAGTATCATTGCCACAATGCCGAGAATTGCCATTCCCGTTTTGCCAAGCAGTTTGGAAAGAAACTCTTCAAACTTGGTTTCAGGCTCGGTTTCTTCTTTAATTTCTTCCATGGCAATATCCGCTGAGTACATCATCGACGAATAGCTCAGTTTCATGGATTTTACAAAGCTGACCAGTCCTCTGATAATCGGAATTTTGGCAATAATGGGGTTGCCTTTTTGATTTTTAGTTACTTTCAGCACAATATCACCACGCTCACGCCGTACCGCAATGGCGGTTTTTTCGGGAGAGCGCATCATTACACCCTCAATCAGCGCGCTTCCGCCGATGGCAGTGTAACAATTTTTTTGTTTTTTACTCACTTTTTTATCCCTCATTCGCTCATTTTACAAGTTAACTATATCACATTTTTGCCATATTTACAAGCATAAACTATTCTTTCACTGCTTTTTCTCTTTATAATATAAAAGACGGCTTCGTTTGCCCGAAGCCGTCCGGTATTTATCAACCCAACATATTTATTATATCACATAATTTCCAAGCAGTGTGCACAAACTTTTGCCCACTTCTTTGTGAAAAATGCGAATTTACAAGGGCAAAAACACTTGTTATACTGTAATTGACAAAAGGGAAGAAAACCTGCAGGATTTGGAGATTTCATTAGGGGAAATCGGATCTCTGCAACAATCGACCAAAATTTAAGTAAAGGGGTGAGTCCAAAGGTTTAAGCAGTTTTAATCAAACCAAAATCTAAAAAAGGAAACAGGTCCAATGTACTAAGGAAACATTACACTCAAAGAAATCTTGCTAAAGGAAAAAGGTCCAATGCACAAGTAAATTTTAACCCAAATGTTCGTGATCGGCTTTTTAATATGGAGGATGACTCCCATGTACAACTGAAGTTTTCATCATAACTGAAAGCAAAGCAGAAAACCATTGATACGTAACAGAAAATTTTTCTTTGAGATAATAAGACGATTTATAGGCCCATTACTCTGCTGAAAAATGCAGATACAATTTAAGGGAGACTTACTATGCCGAACCATTTGTGGCGGCGCACCTGAAAAGCGAAGTTTGTTCGATCAAAAGGTGCGCCGCCGTTTTTTGTCCGTTTCTCTTGAGATTTTAAATATTTGAATATAAAAAACCGTGTCAATCAACTGATTGACACGGTTTTTGCAGTTATACTCTTTCTACGCCGATGGTTAAGGTGTGACCATTGATGTCCCACTCCTTAACATAGCCTGCAGGAGTAGCCACAGCAATGCTGTTTGCCAGTATATCGGTGGCAATGCTGCTGCCTTGGCTTTCAACCAAAGCGCACAGTGTTTCATCACCTTGCATAGTAACACTAATATGGTCGGTGACGTTAAAGCCAGCCTCTTTACGCATGGTCTGAATCTTGGAAACGAGTTCTCTGAGGTTGCCCTCATTGATCAGGTCTTCGGTCAGTACGGTATCGAGTGCAACCGTCACACCGTGGTCGGACAGTGAATAGAATCCGTCACGAGGTGCGGCTTCGATCAGCAGATCTTCTTCCACCAAACTGATTTGTTCGCCTTCCAAGGTAAATTCCAATTTGCCTGCCGCATCCAGTTGCTTTTTGGCGGCATTGCCGTCAAGTCCCGGAAGCAGTGCGCGAATGGCACCAATCAAAGCAGGATATTTGCCCTTGAGGGTTTTGAAGTTGGGTTTGAGAGAATAGCTCATAAATCCGTCCATCTGGTCGGTGAACACTACTTCTTTGACGTTGAGCTCATCTTTGATGATCTCCACGTATTCCTCGGTCAGCGTGGCTCCCGTTTGTACAAACATCTGCGCCAAAGGCTGACGGTTTTTACGAGCGGAAGCGTTACGGGCGGCACGGCCCAATACAACAATGTCCAGCACCTGCTCCATAGAGTCTTCCAGTGTCTTGTTGATCCACTCGAGTTTTGCTTCGGGGAAATCGCAAAGATGGATACTCAGCGGTGCACTCTCGTCAACGGAACGCACCAAATTCTGATAAATGTTCTCTGCCATAAAGGGAATCATGGGAGCGGCAACCTTTGCGGTGGTAACGAGTGCAGTATAAAGCGTCATATAAGCGTTGATCTTATCTTGCTCCATACCCTCGCCCCAATATCTCTCACGACCGCGACGGACATACCAGTTGCTCATTTCATCCACGAATTGCTGCAATGCTTTGCAAGCTTCGGGGATACGATAGTTGGCAAGGTTATCATCCACCGCACCAATGGTGGAATGAAGTCTGGACAACAGCCATTTGTCCATAATGGTCAAACTGTTGTAATCCAGTTCATATTTGGTGGGATCGAATTTATCAATATTAGCGTACAATACGTAGAACGCATAGGTGTTCCACAGGGTATTCATAAACTTACGCTGACCCTCGACAACGGCTTTGCCGTGGAAACGGTTGGGAAGCCACGGAGCAGAGTTGGTGTAGAAATACCAACGGATCGCATCTGCGCCATAGGTCTGCAAAGCCTCCATAGGATCGACGGCGTTACCTTTGGACTTGGACATCTTCTGACCGTTTTCATCCTGCACGTGACCCAAAACGATAACGTTTTTGAAAGGTGCTTTGTCGAAAATCAAGGTCGAGATGGCAAGCAAGGAATAAAACCATCCGCGTGTTTGATCGACGGCTTCGGAAATGAAGTCTGCCGGGAACTGCGCTTCAAAGAGTTCTTTGTTTTCAAAGGGATAGTGATGCTGCGCAAAGGGCATGGCACCGCTATCAAACCAACAGTCAATTACCTCGGGTACGCGATGCATTTCGCCGCCGCACTCGGGACATTTGATGGTAACGGCATCCACAAAAGGACGGTGCAGTTCAATGTCCTCAGGGCAATTGTCACTCATCTCTTTGAGTTCGGCAATCGAGCCGATGGAGTGCATATGACCGCACTCACAAGTCCAGATGTTCAGCGGTGTACCCCAATAACGATTGCGGCTGATGCCCCAATCCTGCACGTTTTGAAGCCAGTCGCCAAAACGGCCTTTGCCAATGCTTTCGGGAATCCAGTTGATCGTATTGTTGTTTTTGATCAGATTGTCACGTACCGCAGTCATCTTGATAAACCAAGACTCTCTTGCGTAGTAGATCAGAGGAGTATCGCATCTCCAGCAATGCGGATAATCGTGCTCAAATTTGGGCGCGGCAAACAACAGACCTGCTTTTTCAAGGTCGGTCAGTACCAGAATATCAGCATCTTTTACAAAGGTGCCTGCATAGGGGGTCTCTTTGGTAAGTTCACCCTTACCGTCCACAAACTGAACAAACGGCAAATCGTAGTTTTTGCCGATACGGTTATCGTCTTCACCAAATGCGGGCGCAATGTGAACGATACCGGTACCATCGGTCATGGTAACGTAACTGTCGCAAGTGATGAAATGCGCCTTCTTCTTTTGCTTTTCGCAAACGGGTTTTACGAAATCAAACAGCGGCTCATACTCTCTGTACTCCAGAGCGGAACCTGCAAAACTGTCGAGCACTTCGTAGTTATCCTCACCCAACACTTTGTCCAAAAGTGCCTGCGCCATATAATAAATCTTGTCTTGGCTTCTAACCTTAACATAGGTGTCCTCAGGGTTAACACAAAGGGCAACGTTGGAGGGCAAAGTCCAAGGCGTTGTGGTCCAAGCGAGGAAATAAGCATCCTCCCCTACCACTTTAAAGCGAACGATGGCAGAGCGCTCTTTGACGCTCTTATAGCCTTGCGCTACTTCGTGGGAAGACAGCGGAGTACCGCAACGGGGGCAATAGGGAACGATTTTAAAGCCTTTGTACAAAAGGCCCTTGTCGTAAATCGTCTTGAGTGCCCACCACTCCGATTCGATAAAATCATTGTGATAGGTGACGTACGGGTCGTCCATATCCGCCCAGAAGCCGACTTTGTAGGAAAAGTCTTCCCACATACCCTTATACTTCCAAACGCTTTCTTTACAAAAACCGATAAACGGCTCGAGTCCGTATTGCTCGATTTGCTCTTTACCGTCAAGACCCAGCATCTTCTCTACTTCAAGTTCAACGGGCAGACCGTGGGTATCCCAACCTGCTTTACGCGGTACCATACAACCCTTCATGGTGCGGTAACGAGGAATCATATCCTTGATAACACGGGTGAGTACGTGACCGATATGCGGTTTGCCGTTGGCTGTGGGCGGACCGTCATAAAATACATAGGGCTCACCCTTGGCGCGAGAATCGATACTTTTCTCAAAGATTTCATTATCTTTCCAAAACTGCTCGATCTTGCCTTCTTCTTCCACAAAATTTACATTGGGGGAAATTTCTTTATACATTTTCATTTCTCCTCCTTACAAAAATAAACGCCCGTCCATAACAGGACGAGCAACTCTTACCACCTATTACATACCAACATATGTTTCCCCGATAACGGAGGGATGCCGAAAGAACTTACTTTCATTTCAGTTCATTAGCTCGAAAGGGATGTTCACAATCAAACGACTCACATCGGGCTTCCACCATCCCCGACTCGCTTTGGCTTTAATTTGATTGCTACTGTCTTTGTCAGCGCCTGTACAACATATTATATCAAAAATGCTGTGCATTTTGATATAATTGGCTATGTTTTACGGTTGCCGCTTTGGCGGCGAGTAAAACAGCCATCAAATATAATAATCGCTTACGATTATTATATCATAACTTTTCAAAATTGCAAGACCTAAAGCCAAAACCGCCAAAGACACAGGAAAATCCTGTGCATTTGGTCATCGTGTCAAAGGAAGTTCTTTGACACGATGTGGGGTATCAAAAAAGGAAGTTGCATTTCGTTGAGGCGGTCTCGTCGGCGTACGTGGGTACGGTAGAGAGCGGATCGACGGAAAACAGAGAAAAGCCTTGCAGTGCAAGGCTTCCTAAAACGAAATTTTTGTGTTTCTCTTGTTTATACTCAGAAGTTAAAACTACACAATAGCAGAATTTATTTTTCTTTATATTGTTGTTTCTCTGTGGTGAAACGACTTTTTTGACGGACTGCCAAAGGCACAGGATTTTCCTGTGCCTTTGTAAGATAAATTTGTTGCCTCAAATCCTTGAATTTTGGTACATTTCGCGTAATTTTCCTATATGGCGTGCGGTACAAAAATGTAGGGAAAGCCGCAGAATTTCAAGGCGATGATCACAAGAAACGGTACGGCAACCGTCAGCAAAAAGAAGGGGATCGTCG
>JAZROO010000008.1:0-17220 GCA_045648705.1 Eubacteriales bacterium
GAAATGATTCCGTTTGATTATGATATCCGCACTGATTATTTCTCCGAGGGACTATGTGAGTTCTCTGCAAAGAAGCACGAGGGCGAGGTTACTTATCCTGAGGAAGAATACTTCGACGAACTGTCTGCTGGATTGTGGGGCTTTATTGATACTTCTGGAAAGGTTGTTATTGAACCCCAGTACGTATTTACATCAGGTTTCCGTCATATCGAAAACCGAGCATTTGTTGCCAAAATTGTAGACGGAGAAACTTTGTGGGGTCTTATCGATGAGAAAGGCAACGAAGTTCTTCCGTGTATTTATCCTAACCTTGCCACACACAGTGGAACTGCCGTTAATTTTCAGCGAGAAAAATGCGGCAAATATGGAATTATGGACTTTGATGGGAATATCCTGATGGATCCACGTTATGGATTCATACAGGAGTACAATAGCGAGCACGGATTAATTGCAGCTGGCGATGAGTGGAACAAGAATGGTGTTGCACGAATAACCGACGGCAAGGTTATTGTCCCGTTTGAATATGAGTACATTGGATTTGAAAAAGGTTATATAGAGTGTGAATCTCCCTATGGCGGCACGGATTGCTACGACTATGACGGCAATAAATTGCCAAGCGATTTTAACAGTCATCGTTGGGAGCGCAATGGTAATTTCTGCATGTGGAAAGACCGCAAGTGCGGTGTCGTAGATGAAGATGGCACTGTTATCCTGCCGTTTATCTTTGAGGAATCCGTCCATATTGATTATTACGAACGAGGTTATGTAGTCACAGGCACCAAGGGTAAACGTGGATTGTCAACTCTCGATGGTACTATAATCCTACCGGAAAAGTATACCGATATTGTTTTGAAAGACGAGTTTATAATTGCTTCCTACCGCACCGAAGGAAACTGGAATGTGCGGGATGAGTTGTTTTTGATTGACGGCACACCTATATTCGACGACTTGTACAGAAAAGTTTATGTTGACGGGGATAAACTGACTCGTGAAACACCCTTCGGCCAGGAGTATTACCAAATTAAGCGCCGCTGATTGGTGCATTTCGTGAATAGCCGAGCATGTTGCAATCAAAGACTCCAAGTAATTAGATTTATAAAGCAAAATCAATCCCTCTGCCGAAAACTCGGCAGAGGGTTTTTGTATCCGTTGCAAAAGCGCCTTAAAAATGTTATAATATATACAAACAAGATAGCAAAGGAAAAGTTCTAAATGAAATATGTAAAAACCCAAAAATATGATAGTGATTTGATTAAACAAAAAATTATGGGTCCTAATCCGTTAAAATTAGAAGAAGAACTGATGATTGACAATAGGATTAAAACAGGTGCTATTGTTATGGATTTGGGTAGCGGACAAGGAATTACATCTGTGTTTTTAGCAAAAGAGTATGGATTTAAGGTTTATGCGACTGACCTTTGGAGCGAGCAAGAAGAAAACCAAAAATTCTTTGCCGAAATGGGACTCGACGAAGAAGAGATTATTGCCGTAAAAGCGGATGCTACCGATTTAAAATATGAAAAAGAATTTTTCGATGCAGTTGTTAGTACAGATTCTTATAATTATTTTGGAAGAGATGTAGGCTTTCTGGATGAAAAACTTCTGCCCTTTGTAAAGCAAGGCGGTTATATTTATATAGTTGTTCCAGGAATGAAAAAGGACTGCCACAATAACATTCCCAAAGAACTATTATTATCTTGGACTCCTGAACAATTAGACTATATCCACGATATAGAATATTGGGAAAACATTGTTTCAAAATCCAAGAACAGTGATATTATTTCCATTTACGAAATGGAAAGCAATGAAGAATGTTGGAACGATTGGATACAGTGCGATAATGAATATGCCATAAACGACAGAAAGGCAATTGACGCAGGAGCGTGTAATTTTTTGAACTTTATCGCTATTGTTTTAAAGAAAAAATAGAAACAGCGTGTGGTGAGAATATTGGCAACAGAATATCAATATATTACACTTCGGGAAAAGCCTGAACTGGTGCTTGGGGCAGCGGAGTGGTTCAGTAGTAAATGGTCGGCACCATGTGAAGCGTATCTTGAATGTATGACCGCATACTTGCAAAACGAAACCGAATACGGCTGGTATCTTTGCTTGCACGAAGGTCAGATTGTTGGAGGTCTGGGTGTTATTGAAAACGATTTTCATAATCGTCCTGACCTTTCACCCAATGTTTGCGCCGTTTATACAGAAGAAAAACACCGCAAACAAGGAATTGCGGGACGTTTACTTAATATGTCGGTTGAAGATTTGAAATTGGCAGGCATTACCCCTGTATATTTGGTTACTGACCATACAGGTTTTTATGAAAGATACGACTGGGAATTTTTTTGTATGGTGCAATGTGACGGTGAGACCAATCTGTCAAGAATGTACATCCATAAATGACGAACATAAGAATTCCCTTTGTTGTGTATTGCAGCACAGACTGCAATCTAAAAGGGTTTTTGGTTTTTCTGACAAGTAGAAAATAAAATATTTGTTGCGGTATAAGACAATAAAAAGCTGTGTGGAAATTCCACACAGCTTTTTTAGAGTATCGTAGTCTTTTTAAAACGTTTTTTGCCATCTTTTAGTAGAGAGACGAATCAAAAACAGTATGCCGCGTACACAGAGTTCGATTGCCATGGCGATCCAAACACCTGTCAGCCCCATCTTGACGGCAAGCAGTGCCGCCAACGGCAGACGCACCAGCCACATACTTGCAAAGTTCATAATGCTCGGCCAAAGAGTGTCTCCTGCACCGCGGAAAACACCGAGCGCAACGATGGAAGCACCGTACAGTCCTTCTGCAAATGCTTCAATGCGCAAAATCTTGGTGCCAAGCGACACAATGGCAGAATCCGAGGAAAGCAGACGCATCATCAACGGTGCGGCAAGATACATCAGCGCGCCTGCCACACTCATAACAACAATTCCCAAAAGGGTGGTCAGCCAACCGAGTTTGCGCGTAAGAGACTTTCTGCCGGCACCGATGCTTTGACCGATGATGGTGGTTGCGGCGGCACCGATACCGTAGCCGGGCATATAACACAAACTTTCTGCGGTGATGGCAAAGGAGTTGGCGGCAATGGCAACGTTACCGAGTGGCGCCACAATTGCCGTAAACAGAATATAGGCACCGCAGGAAATGCTTTGTTCAGCGGCAACCGGCAGAGCAATAGAAACGCTTTGGCGCAGTTGCGATTTGGACAAAGTTACGCCCTCACCTTTGCGCAGATGCAAAGCAGGGGAGCGCGTAAGCAATAAAATTGTCATAATACAAGCAATGACCAACTGACTGAGTGCCGTGCCGAGTGAGGCGCCCAAAAGTCCCAGATTGGCACCCGGCAGACCTCCAATCGTGCCCGACGGGAATATCAGAAAAGCGTTGAAAACCACGTCAAGCAAACACATCAGCGCGTGGAGCACACTGGGGGTTTTCATATGTCCGCTTGCTTGCAACATACCGCTTGAAATGTTGTTGAGCTGCACAATGGGCAGAGAAAGGGAAAACACCAAAAAATAACGGGTGGCACCGCGGGCAATCTGCGCGCTTCCTCCCAGCCACAACGGTAAAAAAGGACTGATCAGCGCACCAATCAGCGCCATAATCAATGAAAATGCACCTGCAAAGAGAAAGGCAAGTTTCATAATATTGCGCGCATTTTTGCGATCCTCTGCACCGATTTTCTGCGCCACCTGCACCGAAAAACCGATCACCGCTGCCGAGCAAAGCCCGTTAAACAGCCAGGTACTGCTGGTGATCAGTCCGATAGAGGCAGAGTCACCTGCGCCCAGTGCGCCGACCATCGAAGCATCGATATATTGCATAATAATGGAGGAGAGTTGCGCCATCATAGCAGGTAAACTCAATCGAACGACCAAAAGAATCTGCTCTTTAAGCCCGAGGGGTTTGCCGCTGCGAAGCGGAGCCAGAATATCTGCCATATAGCACTCTCCTTTCTTGACAAAAAGTATATTTTAATAGTAAAATTAAGTATATAATATTTTGTTTTGTTCGTCAAGGAGTGAAGGGTTATGTGGTGGTTGGTGGTTCTGGCGGTACTGTCAGTGATTTTACTGTGTGTATTGTTTGCCTACTGCCGCGCCTTTTTGTCATATAAAACTGATTACCGAAAATTGCCCATTAAGAATCAGCCAAAGGAAGTTTTCCGTCGTATACATACGATGATTGATGCGATAGAAGCCCAAACGCCGACGCAAACCTTTTTTGCTACGGCAAAGGATAACGTAAGACTGTACGCGAGGTATTATCATATTGCTGACGGACTGCCGCTGCACATTCAGTTTCACGGATATCGCAGCAGCGGCTACCGCGATTTTTGCAGTGGCACCAAGCTGGCGCGCGAGGTTGGATATAACGTACTTGTCGTGGACCAACGCTCACAAGGTAAAAGCGGCGGAAAAAGCATCACCTTTGGTATCAGAGAAAGAGAAGACGTTCGCGTGTGGGCGGAGTTTGCGGCAAAGACTTTCGGTGAGGACACACCGATTTTTCTTTCGGGCGTATCAATGGGCGCGGCAACGGTGCTGATGGCAAGTGAACTTAAAATGGAGGCAAACGTTGTGGGTATTCTTGCCGATTGTCCGTATAGTTCTCCCGAGGAGATTATCAAAAAAGTATGTGCAAAGGATTTAAAGTTGCCGACAAAGGTGGCATATCCCTTTGTGTATCTCGGTGCACTGTTGTTTGGGCGGTTTCGACTGCAGGGCGGCGCGGTACAGGCGGTACAAAATACAGATATACCCATTTGCATCATTCATGGACAGTCAGACGACTTTGTGCCCTGCACAATGAGTGAGAAAATTGCAGAGAATGCGCGCGGTACATGCGAGTTGCATCTGTTTGAGGGCGCAGGGCACGGACTGAGCTTTATTGTAGACGAGCCGCGCTATCGGGATATACTTATAAATTTCAGCAGAAAATGCTTAGAAAACTGTAAAGAGAGGTAAAACGATGAAAAAACTTGGTTTTGGTTTGATGCGACTGCCCAAAGAGGAAAACGGTATTGATACCCTGCGCTCTGCCGCTATGGCAGATGAATTTATTGCGAGAGGATACACCTATTTTGACACTGCTTACGTGTACGAGGGCTCCGAGGTGGCATTTTATAAAGCAGTAGGGTCAAGACATAAAAGGGAAGAATATCTCCTTGCAAATAAGCTTCCCGTTTGGGAAATGAAATGTGCAGAGGATGCCGAAAAGATATTTGGGACTTCTTTGGAGCGTTGCGGTGTGGAATACTTTGACTATTATATGCTCCATTCTCTGACCGACGATAAAATTGCGGATCTGGATAAATACGATTGTTGGAATTTCTGCTTGAAGAAAAAAGCCGAGGGCAAGATTCGCCACTTTGGATTTTCTTTTCACGGCAGTCCCGAAATGCTCGAAAAACTGCTCTCACTGCATCCCGAAGTTGAGTTTGTGCAACTGCAAATCAACTATATTGACTGGGACAACGGTGTGATTGCTTCCGGCAAATGTTATGAAATTGCCACCCGTCACAACGTGCCCATTATCGTTATGGAGCCCGTTAAGGGCGGCGCACTTGCAAACCTTAAGCCCGAAGCGGCAAAACTGTTAACAGAGGGCTCTGCCGCCTCCTATGCCTTGCGCTTTGCCGCCACATTGCCCGGTGTTATGATGGTGCTTTCGGGCATGAGTGATGAAGAACAGATGAGAGATAATCTTGATACCTTTGACAAACTCAAAGCCCTTGACGAGCAAGAACAAAAGGCAATCAAAGAGGTCAGCCGTATTATGCTGGACAGTGCGGTGGTTGGTTGTACCGCTTGTCGTTACTGCGTTAAGGGATGCCCGATGGAAATCCCGATTGACCAAATCTTTGCCGCTTATAACCGCGAGATGCTCTCGGGTAATGCAAGTGAAAGATACCAAAAAGCAATCAAAGACAAAAACGGGGCTTCTGCCTGTATCGCCTGCGGCGCGTGTGAGGGCGTTTGTCCGCAACATTTGCCGATCATTGAAACACTCAAAAGTGCGGCAGAAAAATTTGAAAAATAAAGTAAATGGGTCACAACTTTTGTTGTGACCCATTTACTTTATTTTCGGCTATAGGTTATTCCTCAGCAGGTGCGTCCTCATCAGACGCTTCCTCTGGAAGCTTGGGATTTAAAAGGTTTTCAAACTGCTCACCCGTCATTTTCTCGTTTTCAAGCAGGTAAGCGGCAACCGCATCGAGCTGGTCGCGATGCTCGGTCAAAATGCTCAGTGCTTGATTATATGCCTTGTCTACCAAACCTTTGATTTCATCATCAATGGCAGAAACTGTTTTTTCCGACCATTTGTTTTGGGTGGAAAAGTCGCGTCCGAGGAATACTTCTTGCTGATCACTGCCGTAAAGAATGGGGCCCAAGGAATCGGAAAAACCGTATTTGGTTACCATGGCTTTGGCAAGGGCAGTGGCGCGTTGAATATCACTGGAAGCACCGGTTGAGATATCATCGAGTGTGAGTTTCTCACTGGCACGTCCGCCCAAGAGGGAAACGATTTCCTCAAACATTTCATTTTTGGTGGAATAGGACAAATCTTCCTGCGGCAGATGCATGGTATATCCGCCTGCGGCACCGCGCGGAATGATGCTGATTTCGTGCACGGGGTCGGCAGTCGGCAGATATTTGCTGACAACAGCGTGACCTGCTTCGTGGAATGCGGTGAGTTTTCTTTCCTTTTCAATGATCTTGCGGGATTTCTTTTCAGGACCGCAAATGACCTTCATAATCGCATCCTGAATGTTGGAAGCGGTGATGGCAGGCAGGTCCGCTCTGGCGGCAAGCAGTGCCGCTTCGTTTAAGAGGTTTTCAAGGTCGGCACCGGTAAAGCCGATGGTTTCCTTGGCAATGTCATCAAAGCGAACGCTTTCGTCAAAAATTTTGCCTCTGGCGTGTACTTTGAGGATTTCTTCTCTGCCTTTTTGGTCGGGTTTGCCGACGTATACCTGACGGTCAAATCTGCCGGGACGGAGCAAAGCAGGGTCCAAAACGTCTGCACGGTTGGTGGCAGCCATTACGATAATGCCGCTGTTTTTGCCAAAACCGTCCATCTCAACCAACAACTGATTGAGGGTTTGCTCTCTTTCGTCGTGACCACCGCCGAGGCCTGTGCCTCTCTGACGGCCGACGGCATCGATTTCGTCAATAAATACAATACAAGGTGCGGCTTTCTTTGCCTGTTCAAACAGGTCGCGCACTCTGGAAGCACCCACACCGACGTACAGTTCCACAAAGTCAGAACCGCTGATGGTGAAAAACGGAACGCCTGCTTCACCGGCAGTTGCTTTGGCAAGCAGTGTTTTACCCGTTCCGGGAGGTCCGACAAGCAAAACGCCTTTCGGGATACGGGCGCCAAGGGTCATATACTTTTTAGGTGCCTTTAAGAAGTCTACCATTTCGGAAAGCTCTTGCTTTTCTTCATCGGCACCTGCCACGTCTGCAAAGGTTTTGGTTTCGTTTTCATCCCCTGCCATACGCACACGGGCGCGTGCAAAATTGGGGGCTTTGCCGCCGTTCATCTGGCGGTTGGTGATCACGATGAACACGACCACAAGTCCGATCAGCAACAAAGAGGGAAGCAGACTCAGCCACCAAGGCGCCGTCCATCCTTCTTCAAAGTTATATTCGGTGCAGTTTTTGGATTCAAGCACGTGCGGCATTACATACTCATCAAACAGTGCAAGTGAGAGAAGGGTATGTGTTTTTTCAGCACCGTCTGTCAGCTTACAGGTGACCTTGGTGCCCTCCAATGTAAAACTTGCTACCTTGTCCTCTTTAAAGAGTGTGACCATTTGGGAAAATGATACGTTTTTGCTCTCTTTTTTGTTGGTGGAGAAGTAGGAAAATCCCACCACAATGAGAGTGAAGATCATCAGGTAGACAAATAGGGAACTAAAACGTTTTTTGCTTTTCAATGTCGTTTCTCCTTTGGGGTAATTAAAATATAGGTACTTACTTGGTATAAACTTCCTCTTTCAGTATGGCTACGTAGGGAAGATTGCGATAGGTTTCATCGTAGTCAAGACCGTAACCGATGACAAATTCGTCGGGAATGATAAAGCCTTCATAATCCAACGTTACGTCAGCGGTGCGGCGGTCGGGTTTATTGAGCAGAGCGCAGAGTTTGATGGAATTTGCGCCTCTGTATTCCAAAAGACGGATAAGGTTGCTCAGGGTGTTACCACTGTCCAGAATATCCTCGACGATGATAACGTCTCTGTTATGAATATCTACGCTCAGATCCTTAACGATTTTGAATCTGCCGGATTTGGTGCCGCTACCGTAGGAGCTGACCACCATAAAATCAATGTCGATATCTAAATCAATGGCACGCATCAAATCTGCCATAAACACAACACTGCCCTTGAGAATGCAAACAAGGATAGGGCGTTTGCCCTGATAGTCTGCCGTAATGGCGGCACCAAGCTCGGCTACCTTATCGGCAAGTTGTTGTTGAGAAAAGAGAATACTTTTTGCGTCCTTATGTAGTTTCATTATTTTTCTCCTTTAATTGTGATGCGCAGAGCGCTTTTGGTGTGCTTTCCTGCGGCATGATGGCGGTCGGCGCCAAAGCCTTCAATATAGATAACACGGTCGTTTTCGTCGGTAATCAACAATCGACCGTCGCGGTCGGCAATATGGCGTTCACTCATCAATTTGCCCACGGTTTTACTGCCAAGCATACCGCGCTGGGCAAAGCGATCACCTTGTCTGCGTGTGCGAATAAACAGAGTACTATCTATTGTATCACAGTCAATATCAAAATGTGTAAACTGACTGTGAATTTCTTTCACCTCTACAATTTTGTCTTGCAAAACCAAGGGGGAAGAAAGGGGCGTTTTGTCAATCGGTGTAAAAGAGGGTTGCTTTTCAAAGGTCAGTTTTCCTTTGGTGACCAGACAATACAGGTCCCCCTCAATCTGTTCTTTAAAGTGATCCTCTCCCAGTCGATCTGCAATGCGCTCAAAACGTTCGCGGTTCAGTTCGGGACAACGTGCCTTGAGCATCCGCCATAAAATCGGGCGCGGCAGGGAAGCCAGGACATCGGCATCATCGGTTTGCGCGTCTACCATACTGTCCAAAAGGTCCGCTTCTTGTCTGAGATTTTTAAGGGTGGTGGCAAAACTTTTTTCAAAGCAAATATCTTTTCTTGCATTGAGTTTTGGCAAAATTTCGCGACGGATGAAGTTGCGCAGATAATAGGTATCTTCATTGCTTTCATCTTCGCGCCACTGCAAAGCATTGTCTTTGGCAAAGGCGGCAATTTCGTCTGCCGAAACGTCCAGCATCGGTCGGATAATGCCGTCACGCGTGTAGGGAATCGAGGCCAGTCCCCGACTGCCGCAACCGCGACACAGATTGATTAAAAAGGTTTCCATACAGTCGTTTAAATGGTGAGCGGTGGCAACGTAATGCTCGGGACGAATGTATTTTTGAAAAATATCATATCGTGCCTGACGCGCCGCCATTTCCAGACTGGCACCTTTGTGTTCAGTAAGGTTTAAATGATGCACTTCAAGCGGCAAACCGCGCTCTGCGCACCAATGGCGCACAAAGAGTTCCTCCTCATCCGAGGCGGCGCGCAGTCCGTGATGAATGTGCACGGCAGAAAGCGATAAATTCAGCTTGGTCTGCAGTGAGAGCAACACAGTCGCCAACACCATAGAATCCTTGCCACCCGAAAGGGCAATCGTAACGTGTTGGCCCTGACTTACTCCGCAGTGTTGCTTGAGTGCGGTTGTAATCTTGTTAATCATGGTGAACGTCAAGGTCCGAAAATCTCGTGTTTTCACCCGACCAAGCAAGTTCTATGGTACCGGTCGAGCCGTGACGGTTTTTGGCAATGATACATTCGCACACACCGGGACGTTCGGAATTTTCTTTGTTGTAGTAATCGTCGCGATAGAGCAGCATAATGATATCCGCATCCTGCTCGATGGCGCCCGATTCACGCAGGTCACTCATCTGAGGACGTTTGTCGGGTCGGCTTTCAGGTCCGCGTGACAACTGCGACAGCGTGATCACGGGAATCTCAAATTCCTTTGCCATCAGTTTGAGAGATCTTGAAATCTCAGAAACTTCTTGGGTTCTGCCGTCGGTTTTTTTAGCAGATTCCATAAGCTGCAGATAGTCGATGATGACAAGATCGACGTTTTTCAGTCGGCGCAGTTTGGCTTTGATTTGCGGAACGGTGATACCGGGGGTATCATCGAGATAAATATTGGTTTTGGAAAGGATCTCGGCACTTTGGTTAAGACGGATCCACTCGTTGTCTACCAGATCACCTTTGCGGAACTTGGTGTTCATAACACCCGAATGGGAGGACAACATACGGTTGACAAGCTGTTCGTTGCTCATTTCAAGAGAGAATACCGCAATGGTCTTTTTCTCTTTGAGACCGATGTTTTCTGCAATGTTCAGTGCAAAGGCGGTTTTACCCATACCGGGACGGGCGGCAATCAACACAAGGTCGCTCTTGCCAAGACCCAACAGGTAGTTATCCAGCGAGGAAAAGCGGGTGGGAAGACCCTGATACTTGCCTTGATTACGGGCAAGTTCGGCAAGATTGTCATAGGTGCTGAGAATGGCTTGACGAATGTGGGTCAGTTCCGTATTGGTACGGCTTTGCATAATTTCATAGATGCGGCTTTCCGCCATATCGAGAATGGTACCAACCTCTTCTCCTTGGGAATAGGCGGCGGAAGAAATATCCTCACACGCCTGAATGAGTTGACGAAGTTTTGCCTTTTGCTCGATGATACGGGCATAAGCGGCGGCATTGGCAGAGGTGGGGACACTTTGTGCCAAATTATAAAGCACCTGTTTGCCTTCCTCTTCCTCGTAGATGCCTGCCATACGTACCTTTTCCAGTACGGTAACAAAGTCAATCTGCTCATTGTCCAGCGACATAAAGAGAATGGTCTCATAAACCTTGCCGTATTTATCGTGGTAAAAATGCTCGGGTTTTAAGAAACCTGCAATTTTGTCCATCACGGCAGGGTCGATAATGAGCGCACCGATGACGGACTGCTCCGCTTCAAGAGAGTGGGGCATTTGCTTTAAAGCATCAAATTCCATTTTGTTACAATCTCCTGATTTTTATTCTTTGACAACAGAAACGGTAAATTTGGCGGCAACGCCTTTGTGCAGTTTGGCGGTGCAGGGATAGGCTCCGAAAGATTTGATGGTGTCGATCACCAGCTTCTTTTTGTCAATCTGCGCGCCTGTTTGGCGGCTGAGTTCTGCGGCAATTTCTTTGGTGGTCAGAGAGCCGAAAAGTTTACCGCTCTCACCGCCCTTGGCTTTGAGTTCAATGGTTTTGCCTTCCAATTTTTCTGCAATCGCCTTAGCGGCGGCAACAGCTTGTTCTTCTTTGTAAATCTCACTTTGTTTTTTACCTGCGAAATCGTTTTGCAGTTGGGCACCTGCCGGAGCGGCAAGTCCTTTTGCAATCAGAAAGTTGCGGCCGTATCCGTCTGCAACGTTTATGGTATCACCTTTTTTGCCTTGTCCTTTTACATCGGCTAAAAGTACGACTTTCATTCTTGTTCCTCCTTTTCAATGAGCGCAAGCAGTGTTTTTTGCGCTGTATCTATATCGGTTTCAACTTGGGCACCTGCGGCACAACGGTGACCGCCGCCGCCCATGCTTTCCATAATGGTCTGAATATTCTTTTCACCCTCTGCTCTGGCAGAAATGTGCACGATTCCGTCGTCCTCATAAAGAACAAAGGCGGCGTGTACACCCTTAAGACCCAAAAGTTCGTCAGCACTTTTGCCGGCGAGCATTTTGATACCGGGGAATGCTTTGCCTGTATATACGGCAACCATATTGTCACCCACCAGGGTGGCTCCTGCCATAAGTTCGAGCTGTTTGCGATAGGTGTCAATATCGCTTTTGAAGTATTTTTGAACTTCTCCACTGTCAGCGCCTTTACCTTTCAGATAAGCCGCCGCTTCAAAGGTGCGCACACCCGTGCGCTCGGAAAAGTTTTTGGTATCGAGCAGTATGCCTGCCATCAGGCAGTTTGCCTCAGCCTTGGTGATGCGGCAGTTGGGCAGATTGTCAATCAATTCTGTTACCATTTCGCAACAGGACGAGGCGTTGGGCTCGTGGAAATAAATGAGTGTGTTTTCAATGGCACCGCTGACGACTTTGCGGTGATGGTCGATCAGTACCACGCGCGGTGCGGCATTATAAAGCTTTTCGCTTTCAATATACTCAAGTGAATGTGTGTCCACAATGATGAGCAGTGTATTTTCAGTGACGGTTTTCAGCGCGTGTGCAGCGTCTACGAAAATATCCTCATACTCGGGGAGTTTGGTAATTCCCTCAATAAGAGAGCCAACCAGATTCTCTTTGGGGTGGATCACAATGTTAACGGGAACCGAGAAGGTTCTCACACAGTGAGCCAGTGCCACAGCACTGCCCACGCAGTCAAGGTCGGCATATTTGTGTCCCATAATGAGCACTCTGTCTGCCGTGCTGACCTGATTGGCAAAGGCTTCGGAAATGATACGCACTTTGACTCTTTTGCGCTTTTCCGCCGCTTGCGTTTTGCCACCGTAGAAAATATATTTTTCTCCTGTGTTGACCGCCGCCTGATCGCCCCCGCGAGACAGCGCCATATCCAGTGCGCTTCGGGCGGATTGATCTTGCTCACGGAAATCTCCCTCAATTTTGGAGACACCGATGGAAAGGGTGGCGTGTACGCGGTCCGAGATGGAGATGTCTTTGACTTCTTCCAAAATTTTAAATTTATTTTTTTCCAGTGTTGCGAGTTTTTGCCGTTCAAAAAGCAAAAGATATTTGTCGGTTTCCAATTTTTTGAGTACACCGTCGATACTGTGTGCCAGATGGCGCACCTTAACGTCAACACGGGTGACGAAATTACTGCGCTGAATCTCAGAAATGTCCGAGGGAATCTCATCATAAGAATCGATCATAATGTAACACAAGCACATTTTTTCGTTTTTAAGGCGCATATTTTCGCGCTTGAGTGCATCGTCATCCAACCAATACAATGCATAGAATTTTTCGTTTTCTTTGCCTTGATGCATCGCATAAACGGTGTAGTATTTCCCAAGATATGCAATATCAAATTTGCGACGCCCCTTTTCAACCTGTTCCAGACGAATTGCATCGCAAACGTTGTTGATGGGGATGCCGAATAGGGAAGGAATGTGGTTTTGCTCTAAAATATCGTAAAATAGGTCGTTGTACCACAGCACTGCCCCTTTGGAGTCAAGCAAGGTAATGGGAATGGGGAAGGTGGTAAGGTTTTCTCTGCTTGCTTCGTCCAGATACTCGGTCATACTCTGCAGATGATTGTAGAGCTGTTCGTTGTAATGTTTGCGGTTGAAGAAGCGGAAAATGTAGTAAAGCAAAAGTATGGAGCCTTCGGCAATGACCAACCACCATATTTGTGTCAGCACACCAAGGGCGATAAACACCAAGGGCAGTATCAGTGAAATGGTATCCCTTGGTTTCAGTTTATAAAATTTCCGATGTTTATTCATCCTGTTATTCTCCCTTCGTCCGACGGAACACAATGCGTCGGAAGAGACTGATATACAGTCCGCCGATCATCAGTACGGTGTAGGTGATGCCGCTGCCAAAAAAGTGCCCTAAAAACGAAAGCACAAGCATCAGCGTTTTCAGTAAAGAGCGCAGGGCAGAGGGCCATTTATGCATAAAAGTATCTACCAAGCCGACGCCTGCAGGGATCAGCAAAAAGCCCGTCAGCGTCATGGCGATGCGAAAAGCGTAGTAATAAGGATCTCCGATAAAACCGGAAAGGATAAACAAAAAAATATAGCAAAGCGCAATTTCTCGGGGGACACCGTAAAAAATCATCGGTGCCGCGGCAATTTTTTGCCCAAGCAGTCTGCAAAAATTCTGCGCGATTTTGAGGGTAAAGAAATACCAACCGCCAAAAAGCACAAGCCCAAAGGTGAGTATCTGATACACAAAAGCCTCAGCGTTTTCAATATACGTTTGAAGCATGGGTGCCAACAGACGTTCATAGTCCTGTGCAGGAAGAAATTGCTCATAGACTTGACCTATCTTGGTGATGAAAGAAACGATGGCGTTTTCCACCTGCGCGAAAACAGCCGCGAAATCAAAAACACCGTAGTGGTCTTTGATAACGAGTGCCACACCCAATACGATCAGCCCCAAATACAGTGAACCTCCGTACATCAGCAAGGCAAACAGGTCAACGGTAATGTCTGTCATCACGCGTAAAATCATAGCACCGCTCAGCCACACGATTGCATACAGTGCGCCCCAACTGATATTTGGTGCCAGTAAAATGCAGATACCGCTGATGCCTGCCCACAGGAAAAGTGAAGCCGGCATGGTGTATTGGCGAAGCACCGTCAGCATCAGAATGGGTAAAAAAGCAAGTCCCAACAGTAGCGGAAGCATGGGGTTTACCACCGTGCCAAGCAAACTGAAAGTGGCACTTGCTGTGATGACAGCGGCGCCGAGTAATATTGTCAGTGTTTTTTTGTTCATTGTATTGTACACTTTCTTTGGTCTTCAAACTTAGTAATACAATATTATATTATATATATTTATAAATGTCAAATGTCCATTAAGATGGGCAAGATCATCGGACGGCGGCCGGTCTTGGCAGAAATGAAGTGCGCGATTTCGTCGCGGATGTTGTTTTTGAGTGTGCCCCAATCGGCAGTACCTCTGTCCATATCCTTGCGCAGACGGGCGCTGACAAGTGCTCTTGCTTCGTTCATCAGTTCCTCATTGTCTTTAACGTACACAAAGCCGCGCGAAATAATGTCGGGACCGGAAATGATAAGACCGGTCTGAAAATCAATGGTGGCAACGGCAATGATAATGCCGTCTTCCGCCAGATGCTTACGGTCGCGCAACACAATGTTGCCGACATCTCCCACTCCTCTGCCGTCCACAAAGGTTTTGCCGCAAGGCACAATGCCGTTCAGTTTGGCATCGGTGGCGCTGATTTCCAGCACCTTTCCGTTTTCCGAAAGGAATATATTTTCTCTTTTAATGCCTGTTTCCACCGCCAGATGCGCGTGGGAGAGCAGGTGCTTGTATTCACCATGCACCGGCATAAAGTATTTGGGACGAATCAGTGAGAGCATAATTTTCAGTTCTTCCTGACAGGCGTGACCGGAAACGTGAATGTCCCCGTCCTGAATAACTTCGGCGCCCAACTTTTCCAGTTCGTTGACAACGTTATTTACGAGCTTTTCGTTGCCGGGAATGGGACGGGCGGAGATGATGATCAGGTCGTTGTGGGTGATCTCAACACTTTTGTGGTCGCTGAATGCCATGCGGTACAGTGCACTCATCGGCTCACCCTGCGAGCCTGTGGTAATCAGTACGATGCGGTTGTCGGGATAACGGGAAACTTCACCGAGCGGAATGATGGTACCGTCGGGAATGTTCATATGCCCAAGCTCACGCGCTACCTGCAACACGCCCTCCATACTTCTGCCGCTGAGCGCCACCTTGCGCTTGTGGGCAACGGCGGCGTTGATAATCTGCTGGATGCGGTGAATATTGGAGGAGAAGGTGGCAACGATGATACGTTTGCCGACCGCGTTGTTGAAGATTTGTTCAAAGGTTTTGCCGACGGCTTTTTCACTCAGTGTGATGCCGGGACGTTCGGCATTGGTAGAGTCACTCATCATCAGCAAAACGCCTTCTTTGCCAAGCTCACCAAAGCGGGCAAGGTCGATCATTTTGCCTCGGATGGGGGTGGTGTCGATTTTAAAGTCACCGGTGTGGATGATAACACCAAGCGGCGTGTGAATCGCAAAGCCGCACGCGTCGGCAATGGAATGGTTGACTTTGATAAATTCCACGGCAAAGCAACCGCTTTTAACCACATCGTCATACTGCTTTTCAATCAGAATACTTTGCTTTTCCAAACGGTGTTCTGCCAGTTTTCTGCGCACCAGTCCCAAGGTCAGTCGGGTGGCATACACGGGAACGTTGAGTTCTCCCAAAAGATAGGGCAGGGAGCCGATGTGGTCTTCGTGACCGTGCGTGATAAAAATACCGCGCAGTTTGTCACGGTTTTTAATCAGATAACTAAAGTCGGGAATAACCAAATCAATGCCCGGCATATCTTCGTCAGGAAATGCCATACCGCTGTCAATGAGTATCATATCATTGCCGTACTCAATGAGGGTCATATTCTTTCCGATTTCGTCCAGACCGCCCAAAGCAATCACGCGCAGTTTTCCCTTGGGGGCCGCTGCTTTTTTAGGCGCGGCAGAGGGGCGCTTGGCAGGGGTCTTTTTGGTGGTTTTGGGTGCCGCCTTTTTAGAAGCGGCAGTTTTTTGGGTTGCCGCAGGCTTTTTGGCGGCAGGTTTTTTGACCGCCTTTTTATTGCTTTTTGCGGCGGTTGTTTTTTTAGTCTTAGGTGCAGCGGATTTCGCTGTCTTCTTTGCTTTTTCTTGCATAATGTTTCTCCAAGTTATATATAGAATTTTTGTTTTTGGCAAGACAAAAAGACAGACAATTTGTCTGTTTTTCATACGACGGAGATATTTTTCGTCCGTACCTCCGAGGATTTGTATGTAATGGAAATGACGGGGTGAGTGGGACCCGTTCATTTCCGACGAACACATAGTTATAATATATTATATACTAAAAGCCCCAAAAATACAACCTTTATTTTGAAAGACAAAAGGCGACAAGAGAAACTCTTGTCGCCTTTAGACTGTCAAAAAAGTCGTTTCACCACAGAGAAACGACAATATTTGAAAAAATAAATCCTACTATTATGTAGTTTCGCCTTCTAAGTATAAACAGAGGAAACACGAAAAAATTCTTTTTGCGAAGCCTTGCGCTGCAAGGCTTTTCTCTGTTTTCCGTCGATGCGCTCTCTACTTTAAGGTGACAAGAGTTATCCGAACCTGCCTCAAAGCCTTGAATTTCGTCGCTTTTCGCCCTTTTTTCTTTGAAAGGCGGCAGCCTTTCTGCAGAAAACAAGAACAAAAATCCCCACAAATATCTCGACTTTGAGGTCGAAGATTTTGAAAAGAGCGGATTTTTGTCGGGTCAAGGCATAAAACGCAGTCCATACTGCCGTATGGACGAGGCTTTTAACACAGAGCCGGCGGAAATCCGCTTTTTCAAAACATGGTTCGAATGACTCTTATCACCTTAACCGCGTACGCCGACGAG
>JAZROO010000009.1:0-3193 GCA_045648705.1 Eubacteriales bacterium
CTTCACTGCATTGCAACCAATCGCCCTGCCACTCGCGCAACAACAGCGGTACGTCGGGCACGGTGACACAGATGCTTCTAAGGCCGTCGATGTACAAATAATCTGTATACTCAAGGCGCAAATAGAGATTGTCTTGGTAGAGAATGGATTTGTTCTTTTCTTGCCAGATGCCGTGTTCGGCGCGTTGGGTGGCAAGAGGAGTGGTCATATCAAAGGTACTGAAGGCACAGCCGGAGAGTGTTATCAAGAGAACGCTCAGGGCGCAAAGTGCGATCATTTTTTTAAGTTTTTTCATAACAAACCTCCTATCTGAGATTCAGTTTATGTTTCATCGTTTTGCGGCTGACAAGGAAGCAAATGCCGCTCCACACCATACCCATCACAATGATGCCCCACAAAAGCAGGTGCACAAAGGTGGGGATGTTGGCACGAATCAGATCAGTGATGGCAATAAGGAGAGGGACGTTCCCATACACGCTGATAATAATCACGATAATGGTGCCGATGATTTGGGTCAGTTGGGTCAGACCGTAGTAGATGCCGATGGCGGCAATGATGCGGCCGCGGCGCAAGGTCTGCCCGATGCAGATGCAAACATAAAAGGTCATATACTGCATCAAGGTCAACGTCAGCAACGTTAAAAGGATTTCAAGAACGTACATTGCCATATCGGCACCGCCGTATGTCGCGACGCCTTTTTTGTAGAGATACAGTAGTGCTTTTGTAATTTCGGTAAACCAATCACCTGCAAAAAAGATGCATACCGAAGCAAAAATGGTAAGGGCGGTGGCAACGTTGGCAATCAGAGCGCCGATGGTTTTTACAAGCAGATGTTGCTCTACCGAAACGGGCAGAGTGAGCGTTAAATACCCTTCGCCTGAAAAGAGATTTTTGTAAAATCTGAGCAGACAGAAAATGGTGGTCAGCACCATAGCGGCATAGCTTGCAAGCATCAGCATAATGTCGGCAGAGTTGCGAAGCAATTCGTATGCGATGTTGTCGGCTTCAAAGGCACGTGCGATGCGCCCCATCAGTCCGACACCGAGGACAACAATGTAAACAATGGGTAGGGTGTGCAGATAAGAGAGAAGTTCATGTTTTAAAAGTTTCTTTACCATTTGAATACCTCCCTGAACAGTTCGTCAACGCTTTTGCCGTGCTCTTCGCGGATGTCGTCAAGGCTTTTGTGCAGTACCAGAGTACCCTCGCGGATGAAAATAACCTCGTCGAGCACCTGCTCTATGTCGCTGATGAGGTGGGTGGAAATGAGCACGGTCGCGTCGGGATTGTAGTTTTGAATAATGGTGGAGATAACGTAGTCACGAGCCGCAGGGTCAACGCCTGCGATGGGCTCGTCAAGCACGTAAAGTTTTGCCTGACGGCTCATCACCAAAATCAAACAAACCTTTTCTTTGTTGCCTTTGGAAAGACTGCCGAGTTTTTTCTCGGGGTCGATGCCGAGGCGCGAAAGCATTTCAAGGGCGCGCTCTTCACTGAAATCGGCATAAAAGTCTTTAAAGTAAGCAATAATCTGCCGCACGCGCATCCAAGAGGCAAGATAAATATTGTCGGGCAGGTAGGCAACCAGTGCTTTACTGCGTACGCCCGGTGCGTGTCCGCAAACGGAAAGAGTGCCGCTTTTTGCCGTTAAAAGACCGCAGATAAGTTTGATTAGGGTGGTTTTACCGCTGCCGTTGGGACCCAAGAGTCCGATGATCTTGCCGCTCTCCAGCGTCAGATCAATGCCGCGCAGTGCTTCCAGTGAGCCGTAATTTTTTCTGAGGTTTTCGATTTTCAATACTTCACTCATAGCAAAAACTCCTTTACGTAGGTTTTTATCTCGGTTTCACTGAGTCCGAGTGTGTTCATTTCGGCAAAGAAAGCGGCGGTTTTGTCGCGCAGCAGTTTTTCCACTGTTTTCTTAGCAGGGGTGGCATCGTCGGAAACAAACCAACCCGACCCTCTTACCGAGTATAAAATTCCGTCCGCTTCCAACGTTTCCAGTGAATGCTGAACGGTGTTGGGATTGACTCCTGCCTGTACCGCCAGTTCTCTGACACTGGGCAGTCGTTCTCCCGTTTTCAGCGTTTCCCCTGCAATCCACACGCAAATCTGCTCACAGATTTGGGGGCAGAGAGGGCGCTTTTTATCAAGTTTCCATTTCAAAGTGGCATCACCTCGTTTTATCACAATTTTTAAATTGTACTACCTCACTATTACAATAATACAATATCATCTTGATTTTGTCAAGAACTGTGCAAAAAAATTCCGCAAATCCGTTTGGATTTGCGGAAAAAACTATTCTTCGTTTTTAATTTCACCGTGCTGTTGTTCAAATTCTCTGATACACTGACGGATTAAATATAATATCTGCCCGTTGCCCGAACGACCCTCATAGTCGGCAATGAAGTGCAATTTTCTGTGAAGTTCGGGAGGAACTTCGATTCCTAAATGTTTGTTATTTTTGTTTCTCATAAATCTCACATCCCCATCCTATTTTAAGTATATTTTAAGGAGAATATGTGATATAATGTTGTTGTTCTACTCATTATAAGTATATTAAATTTGTGGGGGAGATTTATGGTTTGTACTTTTTTCGGAAATCGCGAGATATTGGTGTCGATTGATAAGGCTTTGCACGAAGCCTTGGTTGATTTGATTGAAAATAAAGGGGTGGATACTTTTTACGTGGGCAATCATGGTGCTTTTGACAGATGTGTTTTGCATCACCTGAAAAAACTCAGTAAAGTATATCCTATCAAATATTGGGTTGTTTTGGCATATTTGCCCACCCAACAGAATGAATATGAAAAACGGGAACAAACGAATTTTATATATCCTGATCTTGAAAATGTTCCGCCAAGGTATGCAATTGTTAAGCGCAATGAGTGGATGTTGAAACAAGCTGATTATGTGGTTACATTTGTAAATGATATTACCGGAAATGCTTGTAAAATGCGCGAAAAAGCAGAGAAGAAAGGAAAGTTTATTATAAATATCGGACGATTTTAAAAAGATTTTTTGGAGATATTGCAAATGGGTGGGGAAGAATATATAATATATAATGGATAAAAATTGATAGGATTTGACAAAAATGGATATGGTTTCTTATCTTAAAAATATTATAGATTTAGGCCCATTTGTCGGCACCGAGGCGGTGAGCGGTGTGCGCTATAATCCGCTTAAAATCAGC
>JAZROO010000010.1:0-8198 GCA_045648705.1 Eubacteriales bacterium
CAAATTGCTGCAATTATAGAATGCATAAGTACCGATCTTGGTAACGCCGGCACCAATTACAATCTTCTCAATTTTTTCTCTCAAAAGTGACCAAGGTGCTACGTTTTCACCGTATTTCTGGTAAGAGTAATCCGGCATCTCACCGTTACCATTGATATACAGGGTACCGTTGTTGTACAGTTCCCAAGTCAAACCTTCGCCACATTCTCCGCTATTTTCTACTACGGGAACTTCAGCACGAAGTTCAACCATAAAGCCGTTTTCAACTGCCCACTTATGAGCATAAGTCCCCTCTGCCACCGCCAATGTTACATTGGCAGGTGTGAGATAAAGGAACGCCTCCTGGTGAATACTCTCAACACCATCGGGCAAATACATACTTTTCAGACCGTCCCAATGGCCGAATGCCGACCATTCAATCGTTTTAACCGTTTCCGGCAAAACGATCGACTTTATTTGATTAAAATAATAGAAGCTTTGGTATCCGATCGTTTCAAGCTGACTGCCCTGCTCAAATATAAGTTCTTTCACATTATATGAGTGAGTAAAAGCAAACCGACCAAGCGATTTAACGTCTTTTCCAATGATGATTTTGGTGATGCTCTGTCGGTCCGCCTGCCACGGAACGTGGATGCGGT
Organism: Eubacteriales bacterium; assembly: GCA_045648705.1. Classification (GTDB taxonomy): domain Bacteria; phylum Bacillota; class Clostridia; order Oscillospirales; family QAKW01; genus Firm-08. Next base: position 639 of record JAZROO010000010.1, read on the forward strand.
TGGCAAAATAGAACATCTCACCGCTTCCGCCCAAGGTGAACTCACCGTTGTTGTAAAGCATGTAAGTCATATCTTCACCAGCCCAACCGGCAGTTACAACATTTGTATTTTCGCAAGAGATATATTTGCCGCTTTCAAAAGCGCAAACTTCCCCATCAATGATGTACTCACCTTGATAAGCAAAGCCTTCCTTATCAAAGTAATGCGGTGCACCCATAAGGGTATTATAGCCGGTAAGATAGGTAGTGTTGTTGGTAAAATACATTTCCCGATCACCAACATCAATAAATCCGGAAAATTGTTGCTCGGGCTGATATACGCCATTGTCATCAAATACATAGACAGCCTTATCAATGACATACGGACCGGTAATCTTTTCACCATTTACATAATAGTAGATATCGTCTTTCCAACCGTCAGCAATCACTACGCCGTCGATATAGGTCTTTCCGTCAGTATATATACCGCTGAACAGTTCGCCGCCGTTTTGGCAGGTGAGTTTGCCGTCGATCACCTCATAACTGTGACCGAGGGCGGCCTCTACTGTACCCCAGTTTACAATTGAATTGCAACCCTCGCAGAAAGTTCTGCCAACATAGCCTGCTTCGGTACAGTTGGCTTGCTTGTCATTCACGACAACATCTGTATGCACGTGGTAGGTATTATTTAAGAAATAATCGTTGTAATTGGCCTGCATATCGTTGCCGTAGGTGAATGCCTCGGTATCAACCGATATCTTTTCTGCTGAAAAAGTAGAAACCGTGTTATCCACATATGTCACAACACCTTTTTCGACCTCAACATTCACAGAAAGATCACAAATATCCGTGGCACTCCATGCCTGAGCAGGCGTTTGATTGGTGGTATGTCCATTTACATCATCTTCAGTGTTTCCGTCACTGTACCAAACGCGCAGCGGCAGACTTGCCAAAACGGCTTTACCGCTCATGGTACCATCATGCGTGATCTTTACGGTCACCAATCTTTCTGCCGCTTCACCGGCAGTTTCGTAAAAATACTCCATCTTGCATCCAACGGGCACTTCCGCATAGTCAAGTTCCCAATCATGCATGGTATCAAGATCAAGTTTAATCTCTACAGACTGAACCTCCTCGGCCTTTTCGGCTGTTACATCCAGCCAATAGACCGAACCTGTGTAGACTTTTTCAACATCGTTCTTGGCAACCAGCATTACGTTTTCTTCACGACCACTTTTTATATCAACGTAACGAACGATTTTAGAAGTATTGCCCATAACGTCGGCGGCCTCAAAGACGATGCGGTGTACGCCTACGCCAAGATTCAAATCACTCGCAATAATCTCACCGTTTCTGTAATCAGCCTCTACTGCAACACCGTCAACATACACCCGAACGGCAGACTCATCAATACCGGTCGCATTCTCTTTGGTCATATCATCGCTGACCTTTGCTGCAAAGCCATAGGTTGCGGCATTCAGAGAAATGGTTTTACCTTTTGTTAAGGCAATCTGGCTCTCACTGGTTTGATTGTAAGCATAACTGTTGACAAACACGGGGTTTTCACGGTCATCAACAACACTGGAATAATCCACGGTAACGTCGTCAAGATAGTATGTAACGTCAGGATAATAGGAAGTTTCGTCTCCGCTTGAAGCGGCCTCACACGTGCTGTAAAATTTCACAAAGAAATTTCTTTTTTTGGCTATATTTGAATTGCCTACATAGAAAAATTCCTTATCAATCGGCACAGATGCATAGTGCCAACCGGAATACTCCATACCATCATAATCGTCAACATTGACAGCCATTTTGTCACCGCGTTGCACAGCACCGTTTGCATCATACCAAACACCCGAAATATATAGCATCGTTTGTGTTGCTTCTTCGGGAATATAGACCCACATACCAATGCTGGTCGCGTTTTCCAATGTAACGGTGTCGCCCATCCATTGCATAGAACGTGCATCATACGCGTCATCGGCTCCGTGAACATAGTTATGGAACGGAATGTTCATCGCCATTGCCTGTTCACCACTGTGAACCATACCCGTCTGACGATTGACGATTTTGATATTGGTCTTATCTTTGGGATCTTTAATCGGATCACCTGCATGTACAAACAGCGTCCAATTATCAAGATTACCGGAAGCATTGTCCGCCTCAAAGTCAAAAATCACTTCCGAGCCCTTACCGATCAGTAATGGTGCAGAATCAGTGATAGTAGGATCGAGCGTATATGTAAGTGTTACGGTGGTGTTGATCGCCGTGTCTGAAGAAGTGAACTTATTTCCGTCTGTCAGTGTACCTGCCGCCGCATCGGTAACACGAATGGTATAATCTCCCTCTTTCATTACCACATCAAAAACACCGTATTTTGCGTTTACTCCAAATTCAATGGAAGATGCAAACGGAACTGCATATGCGGCTTGACCAAACGAAACAGAGGTGGGATTTACGATGTTAATAGTATCCTCACCACAGACCTTACCGTCATAGATAAGTTGGGCGGCAACTGTACCGAGTTTACCGTTTGATACAAACAAACCGTTTTCATCAATGGTACCCATCGTGGTATCGGACAACTGCCAGAATGCTTCCTGCGGAATTTCTGCAGCAGCACCTGCAAGGTCAGCACCTACTGCCGAAAATGCAATAGAGCTGCCGGGCGTATAGTACTCATCTTCCGCTGCAACATGCGCACGAACGAAAGTGCCGTCAGAAGGAGCGGTGGTAATCGCGAGGACACCGTGAGTAGTGGGACGCAAGGTGCCGTCGGAAGGAGAACAATGCACCGCAAGTTCTTCACCGGGACGTTGCGATAAAAATTGAGAAGAGCCGCCGCCATCGCCGTTGATCGCATGTACACAACCAAGTTTCAACATAGCTTCGCCCATTTCATAGGCATTAAAGCCAGTAGAATAAGGAGATTGACGACCGTCGTTCATCACCATAACAATCGTTCCGTCTGCCTTAATGCCAAGCATAGAACGCGGTGCGCCTTCGCTGGAATGGTCTTCTTTCGACGTCACAAGTTTTCCGTCTTTCAAAATATAACCGAAGTTGGCGGGAATGACTTGCTCTTCCCAACCGGTAATTGCATCAGCAGTAGATCTCATCATTACCTTGGGCATATCAGCAGGACGTTTTTCACCGTTCTTTTCATCATAATTGATAACAAGACATGCAGAAGCGCCGGCAGTTTGCCCTTGGCTGTTGGCATACTGCACACCGTCAAGAACAATATAGCCGAGCGGTTCACCGATCAGCTCGGGATGTTTGGTATAATATGCAGAATCATACCAGCTCAAGCTGATATTCATTGCAGCAACAACGTTGCCGTAACCGTTGGCCTCGGCAAATTCTGCCTGTTTATCCATGGTTTGAGTGCCGTAACTGCCCGCAGTGGGAACCATTCCTCTGTAACTGGGAATAACCTTGGTGTACTCATTGTTCATATCAACTTCAACAACGTGCATCACCTGACGCCTGTCACCCGAATCGTTGTTAATAACGATTTCGGACTCTGCAATGCCGGGCGCCAACTCCCAGTCCTTCTTGGATATGACTTTGTAGTAATCTCCCTCTGCCTCATTGTAGTCAACGCTTGCCGCAAATGTGGGCAGTGCACCGATGACCATCATAAGACAAAGTACCAAAGAAATTACTCTGCAAACCTTTTTGTTCATTTCTGCGATTCTCCCTTATAAAGTAATTTAACGTTATCTGAACCTTAATGATTTCATATCCTGATGAAAGCACATATCATCCCGATAATGCTCATACTCAGTATAATTCTTTTGGGTATCCACCAACAATGCATGTTTTTTAAGCTGCCTTGTTTTCTCGTCGGGAAGTTGCATATAATCTCCATACAACACCGTCAACAACTTTTCTTTTTCAGCCGAAATTGAAACGCCGTGCTCTTTAAAAGAAATCTCTTGTATATTTGTAAACCAGTCACGTTCAAATTTGCCTTTGTGAAAATCCGAAGTGCCGCCAAAAAAGCTGTGCACCATCTTACTGTTTCGTTTCGAGGACAACTTTGCAATACGGTAAAACGGTTTTTGCGGCAACAAGCAACAAAATACCATAAAGAGTTTCTTTCTCAGGGAAACAGTTTCATATCCCCGTTTCCAAAGTGCCTTAGCAAGTACAATGCGGGAACACATATATTGCACCTGCCTGATCAACGCACTGTCCGAAGCATTGTCGATCGGGAAAATATCAATATAGATGCCCTGATGCACCTGCGGATCTTTCGGGTGATATTTTTCAAGACAGGTGGTATTGTTTTTACGAAGTTTTGAAAAATACATCGGCCAATGCTCTGAAAACTCCGCTTGCAGACAATATTGTTTGCCAATTGCTCCCGGCGCAATTTTCAAAAAACGTTCATAGTCCGAACGCAACATGGCAACGTCCACATCATCGTCCCAAGGAATAAATCCCCCGTGCCGCACCGCGCCGAGCGCCGTTCCTGCAAACAGCGTGTAGGGAATATTGTGTTGTTTACAGACCCTGTCAAACTCCGCAAGCAGTTCCAGCAATACCGACTGATGCTCCTCCAGCGTCGCCATCTTTTCACCTCATCTACAATAAACTGCAGTTACATATAATCATACAGGTTAATTATATATATTATATATATTTTTGTCAACAGGAAAAGAGCAAACAAAAAGAGAGGTGCTTCATGATGAAGCATCTCTCTTTGCTTATAGCAGTGGCTCGACAATTTTGGGGAAATCCCGATAATTATCAATGCACAGATAATTAAAATCCGAAAGATACACCGACTCGTCATTACCGCCAAGCCCGTAATCATCTCCGATATAAACGACTTGGTCGTGGGTAAAGCCATTTTCTTTGCACCAGGCATCCAGTGCGTGAAATTTATCAAAGGGCTTGGGCGCCATATCAAAAGAGGAAGAGCCGCCCACAAAAACACAAAAGTCTGCAAACTCATCCACAATCTCATGGTAGATCTTGCGGCGCTTGGCTCTGTCAGGGTCAAAGGAAAGCTTGTCCTGCGGCTCGGCTTTGGTGCCGAGAATTGCAAACGTAACACAGCCCGAGGGGTGAAACTCTACCGATTCTCCCTTATACTCAGTAAATCCATAACGCTTTCGAAGCATACTTACCTTTTGGGCGATAAGCTCTTGATCGCAGGGCACCGACTCGTTTTTAACGATTTCGATATCCCCCGTCTGCGCGTTATAAACACCGCTTTGCATACCGTAGTTACCGATAATATCGATCGGAAAATGCTCAAGCTGATCGAAAATTCGGCGCACCTGACCGGCACCGACCATCAGCAGTTTGTATTTTTGAGAAAGGCGCGTGAGTGCTTTGCGATTTTCAGGGCTGAGGGGCGTTTTGTGCTGTGTCAGCGTTCCGTCAAGATCCATTGCAATCACTTTAATATCGCTGAAATTCTGCATTATTATGCCTTTCCGAAAAAGTCATAGTTGAGCCAGAGAACTGTATATCTGTCCTTAAGTTCCTTGGCGTACAAAACGGCATTTTCAATCTTCTCATCACTGTAAAGCTTATAAAATTCTTTCATATCCAGACCGACACGGGAAAGCATTTCCTCGATCTGATCACCGGTGGGCATAGCGGAAAGAATTTCCTTGATTTTGTCTTGATTTGCAAGGTATTTTTGCGTTCTGTCGTTTTTGTAATTTCCGACCTTTTCCTGCAAAGCGATGCAGCCTTCGGCTACGTCTTTATAGAGCTCTTTCATGCGCTTCTCATAAGCTTCTTTTTCGGGACGGAAACTGCTGTTTTTAAAGGGCTCTCTGACCAATTTTTCGCGGATTTTTGCGGTAATAACGGTGGAGAAAGCAACGTCAATACCGTGGGTAAAGTAAGGAGTGTCGTCAATGATGCCGGTAATCTCGAAATAGTGAGAAAGGTGATGCTCACTGCCCGAAGCAGGACGGGAAGAACCTGCAAAGCTCATTAAAATGCCGACAACGACCAACGCTTCCATCAACGTTTTGATGCTTTCGGCATCTCTTTCCACAATACCTTGGGAAAGTTCCAGTGTCTTTTTCACCTGCTCAAAGGTCAGATCATAGATATATTGGCAGAAATACTCGCCGTTGACAAGATGGCTGAGTTTCCAGTCGTTGAGTGCAGAAAATTTACCGATGATATCACCGTAACCTGCCTGAATCATTTCAAAGGGGGCGTTTTTCAGCACGTCGGTATCTGCCAGAATGGCGCGAGGCAGAGCGGCGGCATAGGTCACCTTCATTCCGCCGGTGATCATAGCGGCACCATCGGAAGCGTAGCCGTCCATAGAGGGAGCGGTGGCAACGTCAACGTAGGGCAGTTTGTTAACAAAGGACACGTATTTGCAAAGGTCTTGAATTACGCCCGAGCCAACGGCAACGATCATCTCAATTCCTTGCAAACGCTCGGTTACAGCCGCGATTGCATCTTCATTGGGCACCAAAATTTCTTTGCCGCTGAAGATAACTTTCTCGACATTTTTGCCTTCCAATGCCGCCAAAGTCTTCTCTCCTGCTGCCGCAAAAGTGTTTTCATCCGCGACGATCAGAAAGTTTTGCTCGTCTTTGCAGATGTCCTTTAAATGACGTGCCGCATCTTTCTCAATATACACATACTCAATCGAGCAGGTGTGCTTTTTACCGCAGGCACAGTCGATTCCGCGCAGTAATTGATTGATATCCATAGTAAATTCTCCTTTACATATTGTTCTAAATAGGTTATAATACAATCGCTCCAATAAATCAACAATTATCACAAAATATGCGCGATTTTTGAAGATTTGACACAAAATTATACATAATCAATCAACATCAGTCAAAAACGAGGTGAGAAAATGCTCAATCAAGAGCGACAACAACAAATCATCAATATACTCAAACAAGCCGGCGGATTTGTGACGGTAGGGGCGCTTTGCGAGACCTTGTTTGCCAGTGCCTCCAGCATCCGCCGCGACCTTACCGCACTGGAAAAGCGCGGTCTTGTGAAGAAAAGTTACGGCGGTGCCACGCTGATGACAAACTTTTCAAGCATCACCAGTTTTTATCACCGCACACACGACAACGTCGAGGCAAAACGAGCCATCGCCCGAAAAGCCGCCACGCTGATCCAAGACGGTGACATTATTTTCCTTGACCAGTCCTCCACCGCCTTTTATCTGGCGGCTGAACTGATGGAGCGCGCAGGGCTGACGGTGGTGACCAACAACACCGAGATCCTTATGTTGCTTTCCGAGTCCACCGTCAAGGTGATCTGTTCGGGCGGAACGCTCAGCTCAGCAAACCGCAGCTGCCTTGTGGACATTGATGCCGCCGCCACTTTCGAAAAGATTTATGCGGATTTTGCGTTTTTCTCGGTCAATGCCCTTTCGCAAGACGGCATTATCTCGGATTGCTCCCAAGAGGAAGTCTTTGTCCGCGCTTCCATGCTTAAAAATGCCAAAACCAAAGTACTGCTCTGCGATAGTTCAAAATTCGGCACGCGCGCACCGTTTCGGCAATGTTCCCTTGCCGACGTTGATTACCTGATCAGCGAAGAAACCCACGCCGAAAACTTTGTATCATTT
>JAZROO010000011.1:0-3786 GCA_045648705.1 Eubacteriales bacterium
ATCATAAAGCTTAGAGCCCTCAACGAGCTTTCTGCTGTCGGTATATTTCTTACCATGTTTCATTACTTAATTTACCTCCCAACAAGTGGTTAATCGGAATTTTCCTCCCACCGGGATATTTCCCGTGAGCAGACAATAAAATATTAGTCTACAACTTCAACGCCCATACTACGTGCAGTACCGGCAATCATGCTCATAGCAGTGTCGATATTAGCTGCGTTTAAGTCGGGCATTTTGGTCTCGGCTATCTTACGAACCTGCTCTTTGGTAATCTTTGCCACCTTATTCTTGTTCGGAACACCCGAAGCAGTCTCGATGCCGCAAGCCTTTTTAATAAGAACGGCTGCGGGGGGAGTTTTGGTGATAAAGGTAAAGGAACGGTCTGCATAAACCGTAATAACAACAGGGATAATCATACCCACGTCGTTCTTGGTGCGCTCGTTAAATTCTTTGGTGAACGCCATAATGTTAACACCGTGCTGTCCAAGCGCGGGACCTACAGGGGGAGCCGGAGTGGCTTTACCCGCAGGAATTTGAAGCTTAATAAATCCAACAACCTTTTGAGCCATTGATAAGCACCTCCGTATAAAATGTGGTATGGCGGTACAGCCTTATGCTGCCCTCCCACCGGCGAAACGCCGTAACGGTATTACCGTTAAGTTAATAATTAGTTGGTCAGTTCAACCTGGTCAAGCTCAAGCTCAACCGATGTGTCGCGACCCAACATTGACAATGTAACAAGTACAATGCCTTTTTCAGTGTCGATAGAATCGACCTTTCCGCTAAAGCCTTCAAGTGCACCGTAAACGATGTCAACCATATCGCCGACGGCGTAGTTGACCTCAACAGAGTGCTGCTCAACACCCAGATTAGCCACTTCCTCATCGGTAAGGGGCACAGGGCTGCCTGCAGGGCCTACGAAACCTGTAACGCCGCGAATATTACGCACAACAAACCAGGAATCGTCGGTAACGATCATCTTGACAAGCACATAGCCGGGAAAAATTTTACGCTCAACCTCTTTGGTTGCGCCGTCTTTGCCGATTTCGGTTACAATTTCAGTAGGAACCTTAACGTCAAAGATGAGGTCTTGCATAGAGCGGTTATCAACAATTTTAACCAAATTGTCGGCAACCTTGTTTTCATAGCCGGAGTAGGTATGCACAACATACCATCTTGCATCCATTTCTGACATTTGTTACCCTCCCTGTTAGGTTAGGCGAAAAGCCACTTAATCAGGTTGCCCAGACCGAAGTCAAGCACCCAGATGAATGCACCAACTACTGCGCAAACGATAAGAACGATGATGGTGTTTTTAACAACAGTCTTGATGTCAGGCCATCTGATTTTCTTTATCTCGCTCTTATATTCGCGGATAAACGATACAAACCGCTTTGCCAAAGTCTTCTTTGCGCCGTTAGACTCTAACACTTCAGCGTAGTCGTTTACAAAAATGGTGATAATGCTAAATACCACAAAGGCAATAGCACAGCCGGTCAGCACCATAGCAAGCTCAGTATACTGAAGATTGGTTACTTTGCTAACCGAAATTGGACGATGATCAACATACATTGCGGGCTTGTTGAAGCTAAAAACAAGCGTCATAATCATGCTGACCACACCGCACACAAGACCGCCCACAGTAGCGCCCTTCCATTTGAAAGAGCAGCAAGCGCAGACCGCACCGATAATCACGAATACCATAGTGAACAGATACCATGATGAACGGTTAAAGTTGAGCTCCACACCTGAGTCGGAAGTTGCTTTGGAGCCAAATGCGAGTTGGCCGCCGGAAAGACTGAAAGTACCCTCTGGACCGGTTACTCTGACAATACCCATAAAGAATACTACCAAAATAGCAACGGCCAGTACAGCCGTAATAACACGGCTAATCATAGTTGCAGCTTTCATTGTTTCCCCTCCTTACTTGGTTTCTTTGTGGAGAGTGTGCTTTTTGCAGAATCTACAATACTTATTCATCTCAAGCCTATCAGGGTCATTCTTCTTGTTCTTCATAGTGTTGTAGTTTCTTTGCTTGCACTCTGTGCATGACAGTGTTACTTTAACACGCATTTGCGGCACCTCCTATTTTATTTGCCTCCCTCTCACTCTCTCTTTCGAGACTGACAACCTTAATATTTGATCGTCTAAGGGCATCTTTTTGCACACAAAAAAATAACCCTGTGATAGGTGAGTCTTATTTTAGCATACAAGGGGGTCTTTGTCAAGCATTTTTCCTTTACAAAATAAATTTTCCCTTTTACATAAAAACAACAAATTGACACCCCGTTTTTTATGCATTTTACCAATGCTATACATTATATAATATATAAATATATTTCCGTTCTGTTAAGAAGATTATTCTGCATTCATAAATGCAAAAACAGCCTCCCGAGGGGAAGCCATTTTTGTAAAGAAAGGTCATATTTATCCTTCGATAAGTTTGGCTTTTTTAAGCGCCATAATGATGATTGGAATCGCCACAAGCTGAATGACAATGCCCGGGAGCGCTGTCACAAACGAGGCTGTCAGCCACATTGACATACTATATTCGCCTGCACGGAAAATAAGTCCGTTTACCAGACCTGCAGCGATGCGGCCTGCCAGCATTGATGTGATGAGTGCGGCGTAAATATCGACTACAGGCTTGCCTGTTTTGATGATTTTAGCCATAATACCGGCTGTAAGACCATAAATGGCAAGCTCGCACAGCATACCCGGCAGCACAGCCATCGGCGGCATACCTGTTATCATCGAAGAAAGTGCCGGTGTCAGCACACCGCAGGCAAGGCCAAAAACAGGACCGCATACAAGCCCTGCAAGCAGCACAGGAATGTGCATCGGCAGAATCACCGAGCCGGCATTGGGTATCATATGGAATGCTTGCGGGAGCACTACGCCTATGGCGATGAATAATGCGGTAAGTACCATTTGTCTGACGTGAGTTTTCATAATTTTTCTCCTTATATTTTGCTTGTTGATTTGTCTTATCGTAGGGGCGGATGCCCTCATCCGCCTGCGGGTCGATGAAGGCATCGACCCCTGCAACTGATGTGTCACTCTGAGTGAAGCGAAGACTCTTTCCCTGTTTCCCGGTAAAAACAAAAAAGCCACGAAAACATACACGTTCTTCTGAACGCGTTAAGTCTTCGTGACTTGATTTCAAAAATTATTCGTTAAAAAGCTTCACCTTCGTGGTGAAATTATAGTTATATTATAATATTGCAGACCGATTTTGTCAATATTTTTAATTGCTTGGGTCGTAGCTTTCGGCAGTATTTATCAGGATGGAATTGCGGTTTCCATCCCAGCTTACATTGAAGTCGAACAGCTCACCAAGGTCGCGCAATTTGAAGAAGTTGTTCTGATTTATTGTGTAGCCTGTAACTTCGACCTGTTTTCCATCCTTGAAAAGCGGAGATTTATTGAGAATGCCCTGTTTTGTCTGACCATTACCTCTCGACATTTCGCCGCCGACAGGAAGATAGCCTGTGTGGGACTTCATATCAATAGCGCCGACTTCGCCATTCCACGTGACGTTGAACTGCTTTTCTGTGCCGCGGAGCACGAGAGCAATATCACGGAGCTTGAAATAGTTATTCTGGTTGATTGTATAAGCTTCAAACTCTGTCAGCACATTATTGATGTAGACCGCCGACTTGTTAGGCACAGCCGTTACATTTTCTGCAGGAGCAGATGGAGTTACAGGAGCGGAAGGCTCCTTGTAATTGCGGTCGCCGCTATAATTAGTAGCATCGGTTACAGCAACCTGATAATAGGTTACAG
>JAZROO010000012.1:0-6193 GCA_045648705.1 Eubacteriales bacterium
AAATATTTTTAAATACGCCACCTATAGTGAATAAGCTGAAAAGGATTTTGAATTCAAAAAAGCTTTTGCCGCAGGCAAAAGGTCACCGAAACGTTCAAACCGACGAAGGTGGTTTGAACATATCACGTGCGCTTTTGTGCCCAGCGTAAAAGCGCATATTTCACGTTTGCAAAGCAAACATTTCACATTTTCCGCAAGGAAAATATATCACTTAAATTTAGGGCTCAGACCCCTAAATTTAAAAAGAAGCACACTTCTCCCGAAGTGTGCTTCCCTCTATTCACTTTAATTTTCCAAAACAAAATCTTCTGTGCCCTCGGCAATGGTATCCACGACCTCGTCGATATCATAAAAACTGCCGATAAAATCGTCGGTATTGTTTTTGGGCAGAAGCACCTTATCGATCATCAGCTCGCCCTTGGCATCCAACCGCAGATTGCTCACCTTCACCGCAAAATAATAGGTTTGCGGCAAACCGAAGTTTTCTGTCAGAATCGCGTCGTCTGCCACCTCGGCAGAATAGATAAGATAGAGCGCATTTTGCTCCCCGTCGCCCATCAGCATACCTTGACGGTAGGTGATCTGTTCAATACTCTTTACTTCACTTGCAATGGTGTTGCCGCCGTGGAAATAATGCGCCCAATGCTTTTTGGCGGTTTTCTCAAGCGTTTCACCATAGGTCTTTTTCCAAGAGGCAAGAGTCTTTTTGTCAATCTCACCAAAGTCACCTACCAGACTCTCCAACCCTTCGGCAACAAACTCTTTTGTAAGTTTGCCGATCACAAGACCGTACTCCATCAGCGCCTCTTTGTCCCCCTCGGCAATCGAAAGGGTCACCGTATCCCCTGCCAGAATCTCGGTTTGCTTGTCAAGACTGCAGGGAATCTGCACAAGTTCGGTGCTGTTATCGTTTTTGTTGTTAAATTTCACGCTCAGCGCAGTGTTGTCACTCATCTCCACCGTAACGGTGTATTCTGCGCCACCGGCACTGACAACCTCATACGCCTTCTCGCGCTCTTTGGGCATAAGCGCGGCACTGGCGTTGCCGCTGAGACCCTCAAATCGAACGTCAACAAACTCGCCCAAAATATCAATTTCACTGCTGCCGCTCAAGTCCTTTTCTTTGACGGTATAACTTGACTTTCTCACGGCGCCGAAATCAGCGTCCAGTTCCTTTGCCAAAACTTCGTCCACTGTGATTTCCGCCGTCAGCTCATCGCCGACACGGACGTTTTTCACCGTCTCAAACTCAAGGCGCACCGCCGCACGAAGCAAAACGGCTTGTTCCTTATACTCCAGTTGCTTTTCACGGGTTTTGGCATCCGAGCCTTTGGGATATTCGCCAAGCACCGCCAACTCCAAGCCGTCATAGTCAAGTTCGCAGGTTGCCACGCCGTACCCATCATACCCCGATACCTTAAAATCAACGTATGAGGTAACGTTTACCTGGGTCACCTTGCCGCCAAACAGCGCCCACAAAAGCACAATAAGGCCCCCAAGCAGTGCCACACCGCCGCCAATCAGACCCCACACAAGACCCGCTTTGCTCTTTTTTTCGGGCTCCTCGGGCAGTGGCTCCTCCTCGGGCGCCACTTCGGGAATTTGGTTATCGGTTACGTTATCGGTCACGTCATCTGTCACGTCACTTATTTTCTCTGCAACGATGGGCTCGTCAAAAAAACTGTCTTTCACAATCGGGGTGCCGATGGAAGCAGGAATATCTGCCACGGCACTTTCCCTGTCACGTCCGACAAGATTTCCGCAATATTCGCAAAATTTAGAATCGTCGGCAATCTGTCTGCCGCAATACTTACAATACATACCGATTCTCCTCTCGGCAAAAATAATTACTCAGCCTTGTCAGCCTGCTGATGCGCGATAATACGCGCGGTCACCGCACCGTTTGACTTGGTGCGCACAAAGTTGATGATAAAGAAAATGGGAGAGATGGTACCAAAGAAAATCTCAAAAACCAACATACCGATACTGCCGCTTCTGGTAAGGGTGGGACGAATGTCGGTATACAAAGTGTCCATATAATACTGCACCTTGCCAACCATCTTGCGAGAGATGAAGGAAAAGGCAAAAAACATAGCAGGAAATACGGTATAGATCATTGCCACAAAAGCAAACAAACCTTCTCCCGAAGCCATTGCCGCAATAAAGAATATCGAGCAGAATACGCAGAAGAAAATAGCAATCGGCAAAAATACCTTGCTGCTGATGCTCCAGGAAATGCGCTCCCATTTGAGCAAACGGAAATAGTTGTCAAGGCACTCTTTTTCCTCTAAAAATGCCGCCTGCTCTGCAGGGGTGGGCGCGTTTACGGCAGGTGCCTCAACTTCTTCCACCACAGTTTCTTCCACTACGGTTTCTTCTACCACAGCGGCGCCGCAAGCGTCACAAAACTTGGCGCCTTCCATCAATTCTTTTTCGCAATTTTTACAAAAACTCATAAAATTGTTCTCCTCTCGGACATATTTATATGAAAATTATAACACTTCCATACCTTTTTTTCAATACTCCCCGACACGCTTTTACAATTTTTTCACTTTTTCTTTTCTATAATAACTCAAAAAGGAGCAACAAATGATGGACCAATTTATCTTATATTTTATCCGCGCGGCACGGATGTGTTTTTTGATTCTCACCGTTTTGTCCGCACTGGCACTGTGGCTGCTCATATGCCGCCCTGCTCTGCTGCTCGGTGCCCTGCGCATTGCCTTGGGCGCCCTTTGCTTTTTGATTTCCCTTGCCTCTCTTTTCGCCCTGTTGCAATCCCTCAAACTACAATAATTTGCCATATCGTTAAAAAAAGCGTGATGAAAATGCAGTATACTTTTGAGAACAGTAAAAAGGATGTGTGGAATTTCCACACATCCTTTTCGTTTGGACTTATAGCCGAAAACCCGTCTCAAAGAAAGTGATATTGTGAGACAAGTCTCACAGTGATATTCTTTAGAATACCTCGCCATCGGCGAGATATTTCTAAAAGAGTGATATTAAAACCTTGCGGTTTTAGTGATATTTTATTCGCCCCAAAACTGCCGAAGGCAATATCACTCGCCTTTGGCGAATAAAACTGGCCAAGTACCCGTAAGGATACTTGGCCAACTCATCACGCTTTTTTCTTATTCAGCTTCGTTTTTAATTGCTTCAGCAGCCGCTGCTTCCAGTTCGGGATCATAGGACAAAACGGGGGCAACGTCCTTTTTCTTAATGTTACGATCCACGTAGTTTTTGGTAATCTTCATAACCAACGGGAACAGTACGACCACACCGATCAAGTTGGGGATCATCATCAGACCGTTGAAGGTGTCGGAAATATCCCAGGCAAGAGAAGAAGTGAGCACTGCGCCGAAGATAACGGTGCAAACGTGGATGATCTTAAATACCACCACGCTCTTGGTACCAAACACGTATTCCCAAGCCTTTGAGCCGTAGTGAGACCAGCCCAGAACGGTGGTGAAAGCAAACAAGAACATTGCAATGGCAACAAACTTAGCGCCGATGCCGCCCCAAGAAAATACCTGATTGAACGCGCCGCCAACCAAAGTAGCGTCGGTATAACCTGCGGCAATTTCACCGCTTACGGCATTGAACACACCGCCATTCAGACCACCCGAGGTCAGTACCACCAAAGCGGTCATGGTGCAAACTACCATGGTATCTGCGAATACTTCAAAGATACCCCACATACCTTGCTTTACAGGCTCCTTAACGTTGGAGTTGGAGTGAACCATAACCGAAGAACCAAGACCTGCTTCGTTGGAGAACACACCGCGCTTGAAGCCCTGTGTCATAACCTTGCTGACAACCACACCGATACCACCGCCGACAAATGCTTCGGGGCAGAAAGCGTTTACAAAGATTGCCTTAAATGCAGGCAGAATTGCCTGATAGTTCACGCCGATGATTACAAGGCTGCCTGCAACGAACAAAACAACCATTACAGGAACGATTTTCTCAGCAACAGCGGCGATTCTCTTCAGACCGCCCAAGGTGATCATAGCGGTCAGAATCATAATCAGAACGCCCAGCAGAACGTTATACAGAGAAACTTCACCAAATACGGTAATATCGGAAAGAGCCTTTACGTCAAAAGCCGCTGCAACGTTGGCAACGATTTTGTTAACCTGACCCATAGAACCGATACCGAAAGCGGCAAGCATGGTAAAGAAGGAAAAGAGGATGGCAAGAACTTTACCGATCCATTTGCAGTTCTTTTTGCTGCCCAGACCCTCAGCGAGATAATACATCGCACCGCCGGACCACTCACCGTCTTTATTCTTGCGACGGAAATACATACCCAAAACGTTTTCCGAGAAGTTTGTCATCATACCGAAGAATGCGGCAACCCACATCCAGAACACCGCACCTGCACCGCCGACACAAATTGCAGAAGCAACACCGGCAATGTTACCGGTACCAACGGTTGCGGCAAGAGCCGTACACAGCGCCTGAAACGCAGAGATAGAGCCCTTTTCTTTCGAGTGACCCATAACGTTTTTGGTAAACATGCTACCGATGGTCTTTTTCCACCAATGCTTCAGATGGGAAATCTGAAATACTTTGGTTACAAGAGTCATCAGAATACCTGTACCGATCAACAAAATAAGACCGGGCATACCCCAAACGACACCGTTAATGTCACCGTTAAAACTTTCCAGCCATTTTAAAAATTCCACTTTTCTTCATCTCCTTTTAAAATAAAAAATGCAGTTCCGCGGTGGAAAACGCAGACCTGCAAAAAAACATTGGTATCCCTTATATATATTAAGGAATACACCCTTTGTCCTTTTGCCTGAGAGATTAGCGCGATGCACCTTGCCCCTTCGGCACTCCGCTTAAAGCGAAGCTTCTCCAAAGTCCTATCCGCCCACAGTTGCCCTTCGGCTTCTGCAAGTTTCCCATAGAATATGAAATTGAATGAACAAATGATAGCACAATCTTTTTCAAAAATCAAGTGTTTTTTTAAAAAATTGTCCAAATTTGTCAATTATGCAAAAACAGTTGTTCACCAATGGCTAACATTTTGTATGATATCCCCCCAAATTTCACCTATTGACATAATAATATAATTATGTTAAAATTTCTACATCGACACTTAGAGTTTTCTAAGGCAGATTACACGACCGCCCTTTCGGGCCGAGGCCATACGGACAGCCGGGTCGAATGCCGATCATTGTGCAGACGCACAATTGGTAACGAAAGTTACCTTATTGATTGAGTTAAAAACTCAAATTTTATAAGTTGGTTACTTTATAGCCGAAAAGAATCGAACACTCATCGTCGAGATGTCGACTTTTCGGCGCAAAGAAAGCCTTGTCACTTGCTTTATAACCGCATCAACTTGTGAAACGGTCAATAAGAGTGGTAAAAGTAGATTTTGCTATATAGACTCTAAATGATAATATATTTAAAACCGTGCAGCAAGTCAAACTTTCGACTTGCTGTTTTTATTTTGTGTATGCCGAAATCACAACGGCGATAGTTTTAAGGGGTATAAGGGAAAAACGAAATGAAAAAAATCATCGAGCTTAAAAATGTATCCAAATCTTTTGACGGGGAAACCGTACTGGACCACGTCAGCCTTGATATTTATGACGGGGAGTTTATCACCCTGCTGGGTCCCTCGGGTTGCGGTAAAACGACGACGTTGCGCCTCATCGGTGGCTTTGAAAGCGCTGATACGGGTGAGGTTTGCTTTGGCGGCAAATGTGTAAACGACATTCCGCCCCACAAACGCCACGTCAACACCGTTTTTCAGAAATACGCGCTTTTCCCCCACCTCAACGTTTTTGAAAACGTTGCCTTTTCCCTGCGTCTGCAAAAGGTAGACAAAAAGGAGATTGTGCGCCGCGTTAAAGAGATTTTGGAGATGGTGTCCCTTAAGGGCTTTGAACATAAAAACGTCACCCTGCTCTCCGGCGGTCAGCAACAGCGCGTTGCCATCGCAAGAGCGCTCATCAGCCATCCGCGCGTACTGCTCTTGGACGAGCCGCTCGGCGCCCTCGACCTCAAACTGCGCAAGGATATGCAAAACGAACTCAAAGCCATTCAAAAGCAAACAGGCATCACCTTTATCTACGTTACCCACGACCAAGAGGAAGCACTTTCGATGAGTGACCGCGTGGTCGTTATGAGTGAGGGTAAGATTCAGCAGATCGGCTCCCCCACGGATATCTATAAT
>JAZROO010000013.1:0-2111 GCA_045648705.1 Eubacteriales bacterium
CTTTGCTAAGGCAAAGCCGTCTTTTTTATTTACTTTCACTCTTTTTAAATCAAGTCGCAGTCAAAAGCGCTCTTTCGCTTGTTTTTTCGCCGCGCAAAATTAAAATTTATTAAAAGAATCGTGATAGGGCCGCATTGTTCCATCCGGATTTATAAAACACAAATTGCCGATATTGCCGGACGGACGGGGTGTACCGTCGGGATTTATGTGGTCGGGATGGCAAATATTCACCGTTGCCCTGCCGTCCTTCTCATCATGCAGGTCGGCGCACGCGCAATATTGCAGTGCATGTGCAACAAAACCAACCTCATATTTAGCAAATATCTCCAGCGTTTTTTCGATGATTTCTCCGCGCACTTTATCGTCCGTTGCGCCCCAACAACATTCCGAGCTAATCAAAGGTTTGCCGTTTTGCTTTGCCTCGTCTACAAAAAATTGCACCTTCTTTTCAAAAGAATCGGTAGGTCCGCCTTGATAATACATATGTGTCAGATAAACGTCGATAAACTCATCGTAAATCGCCATTGGCTCTCTGCCGGTACTGCCGACGCCGATCGGTTGGCTTACGCCGCCCTGCCGCAACAATGAAACCATACGAATCAGCCAATCGCGCTCATATTTTTCAATCAGCTCTTTAAATTCGAATCCTTTACTCAGATAAGAAAACGGTTCGTTGCAAATATCCCAAACCAAAATGTTTTCCTCATCTTTAAATTCAGCCGCCAGCGCTTGTACATAGTCGACAAACGGATCCCCGAATTTTTGAAGCCAACTTGCTCGGGGCAGGAAATGGTCAATATAAACTCCATCGCAATCTACCATCGGATCGTGCCAACGGTTGAATAAACAAGGAATCACATATAAGCCCAGGCTTTTGCAAATCTCCACTGCAGTGCGCACATTGGCAACAAATCCTTTTTCGTCGCGGCAATAAGCGTTCCAAGAAAGCCAAATTCGAATCGTATTGATTTTTGGAAATTTTTCCTTGCCGTTTGCAAGTTCCTTTTGCCAAACCTCTGCGTCAAAATTCATCCAACTGTCATAACTGCAAGAAGAATATCCCGGATGATAATTAAATCCCTTGACATCCTTGGGCGCAATACTCAATTTTACCATTTTCATCCCTCCTCCATCATTTTACCACCCTGCCTCCCCATTTGCAACACAAAAGAGAGCTATTTTTTGCAAATAAACGAATATAAAAAGACGGCTTTGCTGCAGCAAAGCCGTCTTTAGTTTCATTTATTTCCAATATTCTTTAATCAAGTCGCGAGCGTAGATAATGTCTTCTACTTGTTTTTCACCGCTGATCTCGCGTTCGATGGTCAAGCTACCCTCATATCCGAGTGCCTTCAGCTTCGGCAAAAATTCTTTAAAGTTTGCCTTACCGTCACCAAAACGAACTTCTTTGCCGAGGTTTTTACCGTCAGTGGGATACAGACCGTCTTTAAGATGCACGTCAAGAACATACTTGCCGATCATATCCAGTGCGTCAACAGGATTTGCCTTACCGTAAAGAATCAAGTTACCTGTATCAAGGTTAATACCGAGATTATCGGTACCGATGTCCTCAATGGCACGCATCAAAACAACGGGAGTTTCTTGACCTGTTTCAAAAAGAAAATTAATACCGTACTCTTTAAGCTTTTTGCAAAGCAAGCGCAAAGCATAGATGGTCTTTGAATAGCGCTCATCTGCAGGGTTTTCCGGAAGAAAACCAACGTGGGTTGCAAAGTTTTTGATGCCGAGTTTTTGTGCAAAATCAGCTGCCGCCATCAAATCGTCCAATCTGTCAGCGCGGTATTCGTCCGGCACAAGACCAAGGTCATATTGTCCCTCATAGAAATTCCATGTTTTCGGACCGCCCCAGCCTGCCCAGAAGGTAGAAATTTCTACACCGGTTTCCTTGGAGGCATTCATAATCAACTCGGCATTTTCATCTGTCAAAAGTGCACGGTTCCAGATGTTGACCTGACAGGTTTGCAGGTCAAGTTCTTTGACCTCTTCAAATTTTTTGCGAATGTCAGTCGCTTCTTTAAAACTAATAATTACACCGATTTTTATACTCATAACTCAATCACCTTTCCGTTATTTTGATAACTCTCGCGGAC
>JAZROO010000014.1:0-5332 GCA_045648705.1 Eubacteriales bacterium
TGCGGTTTTAGTGATATTTTATTCGCCCATAAACTGCCGAAGGCAATATCACTCGGCTTTTAGCCGAATATCACTGCGAAGCAATACAACTCGCCTTTGGCGAATAAAACTGGCCAAGTGTCCTTACGAACACTTGGCCAACGATGCACGGTTTTTGTTTTGCGGTTTGGTTTACGGTTGGTGTTTGTGACGGGCGCGGTAGGCAGAGGGAGTCTGACCAATCGATTTTTTAAATTGACGGATAAAGTGAGTTTTGTTTTCATAGCCGAGAAGCAACGAGATTTCCTCGATTTTGTTGTTTTGAAAGCGGAGCATATTTTTGGCGGAATTGATTTTGGCGTTGATGAGGTCGGCAGTGGGGGAAATGCCAAATACTTTTTTGTACAGCGCGTAAAAATGTGACTCACTTAGGTCGACGCGTTGCGCCATATTTTTAACCGACCAATCTTCACCAAGTGAGGCAAATACCTCTGAGCGCAACATTCTGAAAAGTTGCTCGGTGTGGGTGCTGATCAGAGGGGACTGCGGCTCACCGATACTGCGCGCAAGTTTCAAAAGCAGTTCTTTGGTTTTTAAATCCAGCAGTGCCTCGCGGTTTTTGCGATTTGCAAAAAACTCGGTTTCAAGCGCCGCCACCGTTTCTGTGACAAAGGTGTGGTCACTTGGATAGTAAATTTCGTCGGGGTGAAAATCGGGTGTAAAAAAATCCGATATTTGCCCCGTGAAATGAAACCAGTCGTGAATTAAAGGACCTATGGTACTAAAATATTGGGGGGTATTTGGTGAATACAATATCACCGCGTGCGGTGCGGTGGTGACCATTTTGCCACCGACAGAAAGTTGCACACTGTTATGAAAATGAAGGAAGGTATATTCCGCGTGTCCGTGAGGGCGGCGCATACGAAAGTTTTCGTTTTCGGGAAAGGCGCAACGTACGGAAGAAAGATTTATCATATTTATCACCCATAATATCGTAGTATAAATCAGAGAAAATGTCAACTTTTTCAGTAGAATAAGCTCTTTTCTTTTTTATAAAATTTGATATGATAAAACAAAGGAGTGATTTTATATGTACAGAAGTGAACATCCGAAACCGCAGTTTATGCGCGAGAATTGGGTAAACTTAAACGGAAAATGGCAGTTTGAGATTGACAATGCGCTCAGCGGAGCGGAAAGAAAGTTTTACGACGGAAGTCACGAGTTTCCCTTGGAAATCAACGTTCCGTTTTGCCCCGAAAGCAAACTTTCCGGCATAGAAAATGTTGACTTTATGAATGCCGTATGGTATCAGCGCGTTTTTTCGTTGAACGCAGAGCAACTTGAAAATCAGGTGGTTTTGCATTTCGGTGCTGTCGATTATGAGGCAAACATCTATGTAAACGGCAAAAAATGCGGCAATCACAAGGGCGGATACGTTTCCTTCAGTTTTGATATTACCGAATATGTAAAAGAGGGAGAAAACACCGTTGTCGTTTACGCCATTGATGATACTCGCTCTCGCTTGGTGCCTTCCGGCAAACAGTGCAGAGAGTATCATTCCCGCGGCTGTTCCTACACCAGAACCACAGGTATCTGGCAAACGGTGTGGCTTGAGTTTGTGCCCAAGGTGCATATTGAAAAGGTAAAATATCTGACCGATATTCAAAAACCGAGTCTGCACGTCACCGCTTTTCTTGCAGGCAGTGCCACCTTTAAAGCAGAGGCATATTATGAAGGCAAACTGATGGGCAGCGCAGAAATTAAATCCAACGGTGGCATGGAAAATATCACCATTGATTTGGCGGAAAAGCATCTTTGGGAAGTGGGATGCGGCAGACTGTATGATCTGAAGCTCACATATGGACAAGATGAGGTAAAAAGTTACTTTGGTTTGCGCTCTTTGCAACTGGAGGGTCATAAGTTCCTCATCAACGGAAAATCCGTCTTTCAGCGCTTGATTCTTGACCAAGGTTTTTATCCGGATGGTATTTACACTGCGCCCGATGACAGCGAACTCAAAGCAGACGTTGAGCGTTCTCTTGCCATGGGCTTCAACGGTGCCCGTCTGCACGAAAAGGTATTTGAGGAGCGTTTCTTATATCATTGTGACAAACTTGGATACATTGTTTGGGGTGAATATCCCAACTGGGGACTGGACCACACCTATAAAGATGCCATCTATGGTATTTTGCCGGAATGGATAGAGGAGGTTGAGAGAGATTTTAACCATCCGTCTATTGTCGGTTGGTGCCCGTTTAACGAAACGTGGGACAGAGACAGGCGCAAACAGTTTGATGATTTACTTGCGTTGGTTTACAAGGCAACCAAAGCAATCGACCCCACGCGTCCTTGCATTGATACCAGCGGTAACTACCACGTAATCACCGATATTTACGATTTGCACGATTACGAGCAAGACCCCAAAGAATTTGCCGCGCACTATGAGCCGCTTGGCAAAACCAACGAGTTTACCTGCCGTGCCGCTTTTCTTGATAAACAAATTCATTATGATGGCAAAATGCCTTTCTTTATCAGTGAATACGGTGGTATCGGTTGGTATGAAGACGAAAATGCTTGGGGATACGGCAACTCTCCCAAAACGCCCGAAGAGTTTTTTGAGCGCCTGAAAGGACTGACCGATGCATTGCTGGACAACGAGTATATGTTCGGCCTTTGCTACACACAGCTGACCGATGTAGAGCAAGAGAAAAACGGACTTTATTATTACAACAGAAAACCGAAATTTGACCCCGCAATAATTCACAAGATTTTCTCGCGCAAAGCGGCAATCGAGGACTAAAGATTTAAAAAACGGCATTGCTTAACTTAAGCAATGCCGTTTTTATTACATATTTTTCAAAATCAAGGGGATTTCGCTTAAAGTTTTAATGGTATAGTCGGGTGGGGTTACATCGTCTGGCCACTCTCTTGCAAAGGGGAGCCAGATGGTTTTCAGCCCTGCGCCTCTTGCGCCGCAAATGTCGCAGATAATATTATCACCCACATAAACCGCCTCACCCGTGCCCACACCGAGACGACGGCACATTGCCATAAAAGTGCGCGGATCGGGCTTTTGGCGCCCGAGTTCTTCACTGATAATGATTTGATCCATATACTCGGGAACGCGTGTATACTTCAGTTTGCCCATTTGGCTTTTGATTTTGCCGTTGGTGAGCAGGGCAATCTGATAGCCCTCGTCTTTCAGCGCTTGGAGTACCTCATAGGTATCGGGGAAAACGGCAATGTTTTTGGACATAGTGGGGTAAAAATGCTCACAATACTGTTCTTTGGTAGGTTTTTGGGCAAACATACCAAGGCGCTCCAGCTCATCGCAAACGCCTTGATACCCATTGTCGTAGTATCCCTTTTCCGAGGTTTCGGCAATCACAAGAGCCTCACAAAACTGCTCTTGTGTCACATCGGGCCTCAAAAACTCTTTTAAAAGTTTATAAAGTTCGGGTGCGGTGCCGCGAATGGTTTTTTCGCGGTCATATAAAGTATGGTCAAAATCAAACAATATCGCTTTAATCATTTTTTCGTCCTTTCGATTCAAGAAATTCGGTGGTGTGCCGTTATGGTGTTTTCATAAGCGGACAAAGGGGCTTCGTAGGTTACTTGAAATGGGTTTGCCAAATGTAACAGATACGGGCGTCCTTTGCGGTCGCGTTTTTCGGAAACAATGCCAATATGTTTTGGAAAAATTACAATGTCGCCTGCCTGCCACTCGTCAATGTCATTAAGGTCGGTGGTCAGTGTAGTAGTGTGACGTTTAAAATAAACGGAAAGGTTGCGAACCCGTCTGAAATCAATGTCTTTGTCAGCCTTTTCAATATCCGGATAGGCATCGGGCGCGGCGGCAATATCCGCATCGACGAGTTCTCTTAAATCATAACCTGCATCACGCAAGGCAAATGCTACCACGTCGGTGCAAACACCATACTGATCGTCGGGATAGCCGCCGTTGGCATAATATTTGCTTTTGTATTTGGGTTTTGTTGCGAGATAGGAAAGCGTGGCGGCATAAATGTCACTCTGGTCGTCGATGCCGTCATTATCGCGGTCGGTGATGCTTTGATAGCGTTCTATGCCAAAGTGCGTGTCATCAAAAGTGCGGTGGGGCAGAAAATGCAAAAAGCTATCTGCAACCAGACAACAAATGAGCAAGAAAACGATCAAAGCGCAAAGAACAACGTATCTTTTTTTCATAAAACTGTCCTCGATTTACTTTTTAATGCGCCAGGTAGTCGGGGAAAGTGCGAGTAACAGGGGGAATATTTCCAGTCTTCCAAGCAGCATTGCAAAGCTTAAAATCCATTTGCTGAAAATGCCGTATTCAGCGTAATTGAGAGAGGGTCCGACGGCGGCAAAGCCGGGGCCGATATTGTTAAAGCATGCCGCAACGGCACTGAAGTTGGTTTCCATACCAAACGGCTCGAGCGACAGCAGTAAAAACAGAATAAAAAAGCAAAACATATATAGCGCAAAATAGTTGCGCACGTTGCTGACCGTAGTGTGATCCAGTGCCTTGCCCTCAAACTTAACGGTACCGACCGAACGGGGATGGAGCATTTTGGTCAGTTCCTGTTTGATGGATTTAAAGAGAATGATAACACGGGAAACCTTCAGTCCGCCACCCGTTGAGCCTGCACAGGCGCCCACAAACATCAGCACCAGTAAGATTGCTTTGGAAAAAGCGGGCCATTTATCAAAATCCGTGGTGGCAAAGCCGGTGGTCGAGATGATACTGGACACCTGAAACGCGCCGTGGCGCAAGGATTCCCAAAAAGACGGATACATTTTGAGAATATTAACGGTAATCATCGCAATGCTGACACCGACAATGCCGAAAAAGCACCAAAGTTCACTGCTTTTGAGCGTGTCTTTGATTCTGCGGCGCAACAGCAAAAAGTAAAGGTTAAAGTTTAGGCTGAACAGTAGCATAAATATTGTGATGACCCATTGCAGATAAGGGGAGTAGGAGGCAATACTGTCTGCCTTCATGCCAAAACCACCCGTTCCTGCGGTGCCGAAAGCGTGTACCATACTGTCAAACAACGGCATACCGCCCACCGCCAACAGCAAAATTTGCAAAAGGGTCATGGCGATATAAATCAAATATAAAATTTTGGCGGTATCTTTGATGCGCGGCATCAGTTTGCCCATAATGGGGCCGGGCATTTCTGCCTTGAGAATATGAATGGAGCGGTCTGAAACACCAGGTAACAGTGCAACGATGAACACCAGTATGCCCATACCACCGACCCAGTGGGTAAAACTGCGCCAAAACAGCATACCGCGGCCCATGGCTTCCACGTCGGTTAAAATAGAGGCGCCCGTGGTGGTAAAACCACTG
>JAZROO010000015.1:0-29648 GCA_045648705.1 Eubacteriales bacterium
GCTACCTACAGTATTTACAGTGATAGCGAACTGGAAAATGCAGTCAGCGGTACAATTATTAAAGATTTGCCTGCAGGCAAAACGACCTATTATGTAGTAGTTACTGCTGAAGATAAAATAACTACCAAGATTTACGAGTTGAATTTGACCCGTGCTCCGCAAACTGCGGCAGAGATCGTGGAAGTTATTTCTCCTGAATACGTTGAGTATGATGAATTCGAGGAAGCATATTTGGGCGTATATACCAGTGACGTAGATAACGCTACGGTTGACATTAAGGTTTCTCCTTTTGCAACTTGGAAGGCATATAAAGACCTTGCTTGCACAATTGAGGCAGAAACAAGTAACATTCCTCTTGCAATCGGTGACAACGTTCTTTACATTCGCGTTGCATCTGAAAACGAAGCAGCCGTTAAGACGTATAAGTTGATTCTCCGCAGAGAGAATGCTAAGGCTTCCAAAGAAATTTTTGCAGTAACCAGTGCTGCTAAAACTTCTTCTGTTACCAAAGATACAGTTACTATTAAAATTGCATCAACCATAACCGAATATGCACCTACCTTTAAATATGCAGGTTCTTATTTCAAGATTTATTCTTCCTATGAGTATGGTATTCTTTCCGGTGAAGTTTCCGGTAACACCTTTAAAAATATCACCGGTGGAAAACATACCTATTATATTAATGTAGTTGCACAGGATGGTTCCTCCAGAGTATATACCTTGATTCTGGAAAGAGATCCTTCCAAAGAAGCCAAACTGCTCGCTATCGGCGGCGGTAAGGAATTCTATGTAGATCGTTTTGATTTCATTGCTACCACTGTGGTACAAAATGAGGGTGCTTTCCTTCCCACATTTGAAGTATCCGAGGGTGCAAGCATTGAAGTTAAGCAGGGCAGCAAAACCGTAGAATTGCCCATTATGCTTCGTCCCGGCACCACCAACTATACCATTGTTGTTGTTGCAGAAGACGGTGTTACCCGCAATCAGTATGCTTGGTCTATCGTTTGCGTTGGCGACGGTGTAGCAATGCTGGAGAGCGGTGTTGTATTGAACGAGGCATGGGCAGACAGTGCAGACGCAGCTCCCTTGTATGCCACTGTTGACGGTGAGACTTATAAAGTTTATTACGGCGAAAACGCATTCTCCGATTTCAATGCTGCAAGAACTGCAGCTGTATCTAAGGGCGGCATTGTTTACGTAATGTCCGGCACCTCCATTACTCAGGACATTACCTTGAGTGGCATCAAACTGTACGGTCCTAACTTCAATCAGGATGCCAATATCGGTAGCCGTTATCCCGAAAGCGTTGTTGAAAGTGTGGTAACACTTGGCGGCAACGGCTCTGCCATTAAAGGCTTCTCCTTTGTTGAAAATGCAGCAGTTGTAGTGAAAGCTACTGCCAATGTAGAAATCGGCAACAACATTTTTGCTGATCTGGCAGACGATTGTGAAGTGCTGACATTCAACACTGCTAACACCGCTTATAGCAATGTTACTATCAGTGGTAACCTGTTCGATCTGAACACAAGCAAAGATATCATTGCAATTCCCACGGTTGGTTCTTCCTTTGTTATCAGAAACAACGTATTTGAAAACAAGGGTACAGGCGCTGTGATCACGGCAGACAAAATGATTGCCGCAAGCACTCTTGAGATTGCAGGCAACGAAATCGAAGCTGCCAAAGCTATCGCAATCAATATGGAAGACTCTTTTGAGCGTGACGGTTATCTTTACATTCACGACAATATCTTTGAAAGCGACCGCGCTATTAGCTTGGATGCTTCCAAGGCTACCACAACCTTTACAGTTAACTTTAATAATAATAAAGTAGAAACTGCAAAAATTGCTGTTACAGTTAAAAATGCACCTGCATCTTTTGCAACTGCATTTACTGCTAACGAAAACACCTTTGCAAACATCAATCTTTCTTTCTTGGTTGACTATGCAGCCGGTGTTGATACCGCTAAATTGTCGGCAATGGATATCAGCCGCAACTATTATTCCACTGCATTCCCCGGAAATGATCTGTTTGATATAACCTACAACTATAAACCCTACTATCTGGATGCTGAAAAGACAGCATTGTCCAACGTTATCAACAATGTTGAGGTTGCAGCAAACGGTCAACTCTTCGTGGACGATGGCTTTAATAAGTATGCTGTTGTTTCTACCGACGAAGCGGAAGTAACCGCTACCTTTATTAAATCTGACAGTGTTATTGCCGGTACCTACGGAACCATTTACGTCAGCGACACCAAAAATCAATATATGGATGATTACGTTGTTGTAAATGCAAATCCGAAGGCAACTGTTTATGTGACTGTATTCTCACACGATATGTCTGCCAGCAAGACACAAGAAGTTGTTGTTTACAAGCAGACCGCCAACCCGATCTACAACGTAAACGAAGTACTCAACTTTATCATTAAGGATATGAGTGTTAAGGTGGTTGTTGATCACGAAGATACCACTTGGACACCTCTGTTTTCTACCATCAACGGTCTTCCCGTTACTTTGTACACCAACGAAGCATGCACCAAAAAGGCAAGCACTCCTGTTGCTCTGAAGGGTGACAGCACTACCGTTTACGGTAAGGTTGAAGGATATGAGCCTGTAAAGATTACTCTTTACAAGAAACTCTCTTCCGACAAAGCAATTCTCGGCATCAAAGATGCTTACACCTTTGAGTATACTGCAACAGATAAGCTTGACATTACGGTTGACAATCGTCTGAGTGTTGCAGATTTGACCGCAACGGTCAGCAAGGATGCCTACTATGAAGTATTTGCGGATGCCGCACTTACCACACCTGTGAACGAAACTGCAGTTGATTCTACTGTAACAAAACTGTATTATGAAGTAACTGCTGCAGATGAAACTACAAAAGTATTTGAAGTATCTGTCGCTTTTGTTAAGGTAGTTGATCCTACCATCGATGCTATCTCCGGTGCAACTATTTTGAGCGCAGACGAAGGATACGTAAATGCTAAGGTTAAGTCTTATAAGTCCGCTATCGGCTTTGCAGTTGAGTTATCTGTACCGGTAGGATGTACCTACATTTTGTATACAGATGCTGCACGCAAGATGCTCCTGAAGAACAACACAACGTTCTTTGCTTCCAATTACGTATATGTATATGCAACAGTTACTTCTCCCGACGGAGTGGTTACCGCAGACTATACCATCAAATTGGAAAAAGCAGTAGCTAAGACAAACTTTACTGATGCTATTCCGAGCTGGGCTAAGAAGGCAGTTGATTACACCAAGAATTTGGGCATCGTAACCGGTACCAAAGTAAACGGTAAATACAAACTGCAAGCAAGCGCAACTACCACTCGCGAAATGATGGCTTGCTTCATCGTTCGTATGATGGGTATCGACGTAACACAATATGCTTACGTTGATTTGAGCAAGACCTTCGCAGATGCTGATCAGGTTAGCGATTGGGCACTTCTTTCCATGAAGGCTGCGGTAGAACTTGGCTTCTTCGCAGGCTCCAAGAACGGCGATAATCTGGTTCTGAATCCCAAGGACAACATCAGCAGAGAGCAATTTGCGATTGTCTTTGTCAGAGCAATCGGCGCAGACGACACCAGCGTTAAGGGTTACTCCTTGAAATACACTGACGCTGCAAAGATTTCTTCTTGGGCAGTTGATTACGTTAAGATGATCAGCAAGCTTGGCTTGATGAAAGGTTCTGACGGTAAATTCAATCCCAAGAGCTCCATCACCAGAGCTGAAATCATTCAGACAATCTACAATTACATGAAGTAATTAAATATCAGCGCGGCAGGCAACTGCCGCGCTGATTTATTTTGTACCCCACAAATTGCACGATTTGTGGGGTATAGTTTTTCAGTATGGTTTGTGGAGTAGAGTTTTCGGGATTTTCACGAAGTGTAAGTTTCATCGGTGGGTCGTTTGGTAAAGGGGTTGCGATTTCAGATTTGCGCGTACTATCGGATTTTAAAACGCGGCTGGTGGGGAAGAAATAAAATTTAAAATAAAAATTTTTTAGTCAAATTGCACAAAATTTTGCGAATTTTTGCAAATATAAGCAAAAAATGACACTGTATTTTGTCAAAATTTGTTCCAAAAACACAATATGTAGTGCTTGACGCTTTATGAAACACCATATATTTTGTTGTCAAAAGAAATCAACTTGTTTCAAAAACATTCCTTTGAAATGGGTTGATTTTTTTATGCATATCTATTATAATATTAGCAAAAGTGGTGCCAAAGTGTAATTTCGTGGGGAATTGTGGTGCTGCAAAGAATTTTTAGTCCATTAGGAGAGGGGGGATTCCGATGCTGATCGGTCAGTCCGTTAATAAGATTGACGATAAAAACCGTTTGGTCATACCGCTGGATATGCGTATGGAACTGGGTGAAGATTTTTATATCACCAATGGTTTGGACGGATGCTTGTTTGTAATGTCGGTAGAGGAATTTACCCTGTTACATAATAAGATCAGTGAACAACCGATGTCCAAGGTCAGAAAACTGCAACGTTACTTCTTCGGTGACGCCGCTCGTGTTAAACCTGACAAGCAGGGCAGGGTGTTGCTGACACCGGCACTCATCAAGTGTGCAGGACTTAAGCGCGACGTTGTGGTAGTCGGTGCTGATAACCGCGTAGAGTTGTGGGATGCCGATGAATACAACAAGTGGCATGACAGTAATTCCGAAGAACTCAACGATGATATCGCAGGTATTATGGAAGAAGTCGGTATATAAAATGGATTTCAAACATTACAGTGTAATGCGGCGCCAGTGCATTGAGGCGCTGAATATTAAGCCCGATGGTATTTACGTAGATATGACGTTGGGCGGCGGCGGACATTCCTCGCTGATTGCCGAAAAATTGACCACAGGACGCCTGATTGGAATTGACAGGGATGCAGATGCCATCTCCGCTGCGGGACAGCGTTTGGCGCCGTTTGGAGACAAGGTCACGCTGGTCAAAGATAATTATAAAAACATCGCAAACGTTTTAAAAGAATTGTCCATTCAAAAGGTTGACGGAATCATCTGTGACCTTGGCGTTTCCTCTTATCAACTTGACAAGGCAGATCGTGGATTTTCCTATCGATTTGATGCACCGCTCGATATGCGAATGGACAGGGAACAGACCTTCTGTGCCGCCGATATTGTGAATACCTACTCGGCTGAGCAACTTTCGGAGATCATCTTTAAATACGGTGAAGAGCGTTATGCCCGTAAGATTGCACAAAAAATAGTTGCGGCTCGGCAAAAAGAGCCGATCCTTTCAACCGGTCAACTTGTGGCATTGATTCAGTCGGCATTTCCGCCAAAAGAAAGATTTGGGGACAAGCATCCTGCCAAACGAACCTTTCAAGCGCTTCGCATTGAAGTAAATGAAGAGCTTAAAGATTTGGACAAGGCGTTTGAAGATGCAGTAGATCTTCTGAATAGCGGCGGCAGAATCGTTGTGATGACCTTTCATTCACTGGAGGACAGAATTGTTAAAAACCTTTTTCGCAGACTTTCGCAAGGATGCATCTGCGATAAGAATTTGCCCGTTTGTGTTTGCAACAATCGGGAAATCATAAAACTTGTAAATCGAAAACCGATATTGGCAGACGAAAAAGAATTGGAGGAAAACAGTCGTTCCAAACCTGCCAAACTGAGAATTGGGGAAAAAATATAGGGGAGAGAAAGATGCAGAAATCAAAAACTAAAAACAGAATATCTTTTGGACAGATTTTGCTTGGACTGGTTGTTTTGGCCATTGCTATCGGGCTTGTGCTGAACTACGTGTCTTTGAATGAGATTTCTGCAGAATGCTCCAGTCTTACCAAATATTATGAAAAGTTGGTTAGCCAAGGTGAGAGCATGGAGTATGAAATCAAACAACAGGTCAATTCTACCAATATTGACCAGTTGGCTGCCGAACTCAATATGGTGAAATTGGAATCTTATCAGGTTCGCTATTTCGACATTGTCGAGGCAGACAGTATGTCCACAACTCTTGCAGATGATGAGCGTAACGGATTGCTTGACGGCATCGTTTACAGCTTTAACATTCTTGTGGAATATTTAAAATAAAGCGCAAGTAAGTATTAAAAGGAGAGTGAAGGATGTAAAAAATTCTTTACTCTCGTTTTGCATTTTTAAAAAGGAGGCTGCTGTATGAATAACGCACCAACAAAGAGTATGATCCGCCGCTGTGTATTTATCATGGTAGCCTTTATTGTGATTGGTTTTGGTGTTTTGGTGGGATTTTTGACCTATTATCAGATCATCAACCACGAATTTTACGAAACCAAGGCACTGCAACAACAAACGTTGGATACCGAAATCACTGCCAAGTGCGGCACGATATATGACAGAAACTTTGTGGAACTTGCCGTTTCGGCGCAGGTAGAAACAGTTATTGTTTCTCCCAATGAAATTAAAAATGATGAAGACCGTCGCACCGTTGCCCATGGACTTTCCGAAATACTTGGGCTTGATTATGAAGAAACCTACGAAAAGGTTTGCAAAAAAAGCATGTACGTGCGCATCAAGCGTCAGATCAGTACGAGCGATGCGGATAAAATACGTGAGTTTATCGTCAAAGAAAAGGTCAGTGGCATTCACTTTGAAGAAGACAGCAAACGCTTTTATCCCTACAGTACACTTGCCAGTAAAATCATTGGATTTCGCGGTGTAGACCAAGGTCTGTTTGGTATTGAGAATATTTATGATGATTATCTTTCCGGTACCAACGGTAAAATTATCACTGCAAAAAATGCGGCAGGTAATGAACTTCCGATTCAATACGAAACATACGTTGAAGCGTTGAACGGGCAAGACGTCGTGTTGACGCTCGATCAGGTTGTGCAACAGTATCTTGAAAAGCATCTGGAAGTAGCCAAAGAAGAACATAAGGCAACTTTTGCAGCCGGTATGGTAATGGACGTGAACACCGGTGAAGTGCTCGGTATGGCAATCGAGCCTGATTTCGACCTTAATAATCCCTATACGGTGTTGGATAAAGATATGCTCGAAGAGCTCGGGGAGCTCGAGGGTGAAGAGTATGATAAAAAAGAGCAACAAATGCTCAATTCACTTTGGCGCAACTCTATTGTGTCCGACACCTATATGCCGGGTTCTACCTTTAAAATCGTTACAGCGGCTATGGCACTGGAGGAAGGCTTGGTAACTCCCGAAACAACAGGCTTTTCCTGCAATGGCTCCACCACCGTGGCAGACCGCCGCATCGGATGTTGGAAGCACGCGGGCCACGGTTATCAGAATTTCCAAGAAGCCATTCAGAATTCCTGCAACCCTGCCTTTATCAAACTCGGACAAAGTATTGGCTCTGAAAACTTTATAAAGTATTTTGAGGCATTTGGACTCAAAGAAAAAACAGGCATAGACCTGTTGGGTGAGGCAAGCGGCTTGTTCCATGAAACCGAGCGCTTTAATGAAGTAGAACTTGCTACTGCGGCTTTCGGGCAGAACTTTAAGGTAACTCCTGTCGCGATGCTCAATGCCGTATGCGCCGTTGCAAACGGCGGCAAATTGATGACACCGCATGTTGTGAAACAAATCACGCAGACTGATGCGGACGGCAATATCAAGGTCGTTAAAAATATTTCGCCCAAGGTCGTGCGGCAGGTAATCAGTGAAGAAACAAGCGATACGCTTTGCAAAATGCTGGAGGGCGTTGTAAGTGCCGGTAGCGGCAAAAATGCCTACGTTAAAGGCTATCGTGTTGCCGGTAAGACGGGTACTTCCGAAAAAACCGACGAAAGAAACGAAGAAGGTCAGGTTGATAAATATATTGCAAGTTTTATCGGATTTGCACCGGCTGACGATCCTGAAATTGCCATTTTGATTATGATTGACGAGCCAAAAGCAGGGGAGTATTTCGGTGGTCTGATTGCGGCACCCATCGCAGGTGACGTGCTGAGCGATATATTACCGTATCTGAACATTCAAACCGAATATACTAAAGAAGAACTTGCTACGATAGATAAACCCGTTCCCAACTTGATTGGCAAAAATTCTTCCGATGCCGTAGGTCAATTGACAGGCGAGGGCTTTGAATACAAGCTGGTTGGCGGAGAAGGAAAAATCGAAACACAAAATCCCGGTGCAGGAGAACAAATTCCGCAAAACGGTGTGGTTGTCCTGTATACCAACGGCAAAACTCCGAGTGATACTTGTATTGTTCCCGACCTTACGGGCATGAGTCTTGGCACCGCTAAAAACGAACTGGCGGCAGCGGGGTTGAATATCCGTGTTGTCGGTAACACGAAAACATCGGGTATGTTGGTGTATCATCAAGAACCTGCCCAAGGCACCAAGGTGCCTGCAGGCAAAGTTATTACAGTAAGACTGAAAAGTTATCAAGACGTATCGAATTAGAAAGGTGAGCATATGACGGTCAAAGAATTATTGCAGGGAATAGACGTTCAAAACGATATCAGCGCTTGTGAGCAAACAGAGATATCTCTTCTTTGCTTTGATTCAAGAAAAGCAGAGCCGGGTACGATGTTCTTTTGCATCTCGGGTGAAACAACAGACGGGCATTTATATGCCGTCAGCGCTGCCGAGAAGGGCGCAAGCGTGATTGTGGCAGAGCGTCTGACCGAGGCCAAGGTGCCCCATGTTTTAGTGAAAGACGTCAGATCGGCAATGTTTTATGCCTGTGCCAATTTCTATCATCATCCCGAAAAAGATTTAAAACTGATCGGTGTGACAGGTACCAACGGTAAGACCAGCACCACCTTTTTTATGAAACAACTTCTGGATGCAATGGGCAAAAAGACAGGTTTGCTTGGTACGGTGCGCAACATGATCGGGGATGAAATTTTACCCAGTACCTTTACCACGCCCGAGCCCACCATTTTATTTGACGTTTTCGACAAAATGCGTTCTGCCGGAGTGGAATATGTTGTGATGGAAATTTCCTCTCATGCACTTGCACAAAAGCGTGTGGCAGGACTTTTGTTTGAAGTTGGCGTATTTACCAATCTGACCCAAGACCATCTTGATTATCACGGTACGATGGAGTCTTATAAAGAAGCCAAGTACCAACTCTTCAGACAAAGCAACATCGGCATTTACAATATTGATGATGCGGCAGGTGCTGAATTCTCTCAAAGAGAGTGTCAAGGAAAAAAACGTGTCACCTATTCTGCAAAAACAAATGATGCAGACATTGTGGCAAGGGATATATCTTTACACGCAAACGGTGTTACCTTTTTCTTGCTGACCAAAGGGGCGTTGAGCCGTGTCAGCGTTTCTACTCCCGGTAAATTTACCGTTTATAACGTAACGGCGGCAGTCAGTGCACTTTGTGCGCTGGAAATGCCTTTTGAGGAGATTACCTCGCATCTTAGTCAACTGAAAAACGTTGACGGCAGAGCTCAGATTATCGACCTTAACCAAGATTTCACCGTAATGCTCGATTATGCGCACACTCCCGATGCACTTGAAAACATTTTGCGCACGGTGCGCTCGTATGCACCCGGCAGAGTGGTGACGTTGTTTGGCTGCGGCGGTGACCGCGATAAAACCAAGCGTCCTTTGATGGGAGAGATGGCGGCAAAATATTCTGATTTTGTAATTGTCACCTCCGATAATCCGCGTTCCGAGCGCCCCGAAGAAATCATCGCAGATATTTTGCCCGGTGTCGAGAAGAACACGTCAAACTATGCTGTGATCGAAAATCGTCGAGAGGCAATTGAATATGCCATTGCGGCCGCTCAAAAAGACGATATTATTTTACTTGCCGGCAAGGGCCACGAAAAATATCAGATTCTTTCCACCGGCACCATTGAATTTGATGAGGAAAAAATCGTTCGTCAGATTGTTGCCGCAAAGAATTAAAAGAGGGAATGAAAGTATTCTATGAAACTGTATGCTTTTGACATAGCAGACCGTTTGGGTCTGCGCAGACCTCAGCGCAACACGTTGATTACAAAAATCGTAACCGATTCCAGAGAGGTAGAGGAAAACACACTGTTTGCCGCATTGGTTGGCGAACGCGTGGACGGGCACGATTATATTGCCGCACTGGACGACAAGTTTTCAAACGTTATGTTTTTAACCTCCAAAAAAATGAGCACCAAAAACATCGAACTTGTTTGCGCAGACGTGTTACGAGCACTGGCTGATATAGCGGCGCTGTATCTGTCGGGTTTGCCTGCATATCGCGTTGCAGTGACGGGCAGTGTGGGTAAGACCACAACCAAAGAAATGATTGACTGTGTGCTCTCGGGAAAATATTCGGTGCAAAAGTCACTTGCCAACCGCAATAACGAACTTGGTATGCCGTTGACAGCGTTTTCGGTAGAGCCCACCCATCAGGTTGCTATTTTTGAGATGGGAATGCGCGGCAGGGGACAGATTGATTACCTTGCGCGTCGCGTTCGTCCCCACGTTGGTGTGATAACCAACATTGGCGTTTCGCATATTGAACTGCTTGGCAGTCGTGAAAATATCTGCAAGGCAAAGATGGAGCTTGCAGAACATATCGTGCACGGTGGTGTGCTGATTCTTAACGGTGATGAGCCGCTGCTCAGACAAGCGGCCAAGGGAAAAGCGATCAGATGGTTTGGTATCGAACAGGATGCCGATTACCGCGCAACCGATATTGAAATTTCCAAAGAACAGGTTAAATTTATACTGCATCATAAAGGCAATCAGTATTGCATCACCCTGAACGGCAGTGGTAAGCATTTGGTATACGATGCGCTGTCCGCTTTTGCGGTGGGTGCGGAAATGGGGGTTGCTCCCGAGGTGATTTGTGCCTGTCTTGCCGCCTATCAGAGTGGGGGACTGCGCCAACACATTTTCAGACAGGATAATATCCTGTTGTTTGATGACACTTATAATGCTGCCCCCGAATCCATGCAAGCGGCTCTTGGAGTGCTGTCGGTATATCCCAATCGAAAGATTGCGGTACTTGCGGATATGCTCGAACTTGGTGATTATGCTGTTTCGGCACATCAAACAGTGGGAGAAAGCTGTGGAAAAAATAAGCTTGATATTCTGATTTGCTTTGGCGAGTATGCAGAGGTAATGGCAGATCGTTTTGCAGGGGAAAAATACGTTTGCAAAAATCGTGGTGAGGCACTGGAAGTGCTTTTGAAGGTTGCCAAAGAGGAAGATATCATTCTTTTTAAAGGCTCTCACTCCATGCAATGTGATGTTTTGCTTAAAGATTTTATAAAAAGGTGGAAAGATAAATGAGTATCGTAAAAATTATTCTGGCAGTTATTATTACTTTTTTACTGTCACTTCTCATTGCTCCGTGGGTACTGAGCGAACTGCGCAAAAAACACGCTGAGCAACATATTTTGGAAATCGGCCCCAAGTGGCACGAAACCAAAGCAGGTACTCCCACCATGGGTGGTATCATTTTTATCATTCCCGTAATGCTCGTTACGTTGGTACTTGCCATTGGAAATCTTGTAACAGGTGATTTTCGTCTGTGTCTTGGTATGATCTTTTCACTGCTGTGCGGTGGTATCGGGCTCCTTGACGACAGCGTTAAGATTTTTAAGGCGCGTAACAAGGGACTGACGGTACGTCAAAAAACCGTAACGTTGATGCTGCTCATCGCTTTGTATCTGGGCGCAATGTATTTACTGGACTATATCAGTGATACGCTGTTTATTCCCTTTATCAACGTATCAATACCGATGGGTGTATTTTATTTTCTTGTGATGTTGCCGCTTTCCTTTTTCTTTGTAAATTCCGTCAATCTGACCGACGGTCTGGACGGTCTGGCAACCAGCGTTACGATTCCTTACGTTCTGGCATTTACCGCCATTGCGGTGCTGACAAACACCTCTGCCCAAAGCAACGAGGGTATGGCAATCTTCAGTGCCTCTTTGATTGGTGGATTACTCGCATTTTTGGTGTACAACTTCTATCCTGCCAAAGTATTTATGGGGGATACGGGCTCACTGTTTTTGGGTGGCTGTGTTGTGACACTTGCGTTTTCTTATAACGCTCCGATATTGCTGCTGTGCGGCGGTATTGTGTACTTAGTGGAAGGTGTCAGCGTGGTGCTGCAGGTTCTTTATTTCAAACTCACTCACGGCAAGCGCCTCTTTAAAATGGCACCCATTCATCATCATTTTGAAATGCAGGGAAAAAGTGAAGTACAGGTTGTCATCGGTATGAGCATTCTTTCGTTGATTGGTGCGATTATCACCGTTGCGGCAATTCTGTTTTATCAGAGTGGATATATTCAGTTGTAGGAGATAACATATGAAACTGGGCAAACGCAAAGAAACTTCAAAATCAAATACAAAACAACGCGCAGGCATCGATATTCCGTTTTTGATTTTGGTGTTATGTTTGCTCGGATTCGGACTGGTGATGGTTTCCTCCGCCAGTTATGTCAGCGCGTATTATAAATACGGTGACAGTTTTTATTTCATCAAGCGTCAGGCAATCTTTGCACTGGCAGGTATTGTGGCTATGTTCTTTTTTGCCAGTTTCAACTACAAATGGTTTAAAAAGAAAGTATGGCTGATTTTAGTGATTGCTTTGCTTATGGTGGTACTGGTGTTGATTC
Organism: Eubacteriales bacterium; assembly: GCA_045648705.1. Classification (GTDB taxonomy): domain Bacteria; phylum Bacillota; class Clostridia; order Oscillospirales; family QAKW01; genus Firm-08. Next base: position 12,548 of record JAZROO010000015.1, read on the forward strand.
CCGGTATCGGTATCAAAGTCAATGGTGCAAGAAGATGGCTCGGTATCGGTGGCTTTCGTATTCAGCCTTCCGAACTTGCCAAGTTTGCGGTCATCGTATTTCTGTCAGCCTATATTTCCATCAACCACGAGCGTATGAAACGCTTTGACGGACTGTTGCCTGCGGTGGCGGTACTTGGTGCCTTTACACTGTTGGTTGCCGTGGAAACACACTTTTCCGGTGCGATTTTGATTTTCTGCGTCGGTGCGGTGATGTTGTTTATCGGCGGTATGAGTATTCGTACACTTGTGTCGTTCGGTGCATTGGGCGGTGGCGGATTGCTTTGCTTTATTTTGTTTACCGATTACGCTAAGGTCAGACTTGAAACGTGGTTTAACCCCTTTGCAAATCCAACGGACGAGGGCTTTCAGATCGTTCAGTCACTGTATGCTATCGGCTCGGGCGGTTTGTTTGGTCTCGGACTCGGACAATCCCGTCAAAAGCACCTGTATATTCCCGAACCGCAAAACGACTATATCTTTTCCATTGTTTGTGAAGAACTTGGGTTTGTCGGTGCGCTGGTGGTATTGCTGCTCTTTATCCTTTTGATTTGGCGCGGATATAACATCGCGTTTCATATGAAAGACAAGTTTTCTATGATGTTGGTGGCAGGAATCATTACTCGTGTTGCCATACAGGTGATCTTTAATATTGCCGTTGTTACCAATGCCTTTCCCAGTACCGGTATCAGTCTGCCGTTTTTCAGTTACGGAGGAACGGCACTGCTTGTGCTGATGGCGGAAATGGGCATCGTGCTCTCGGTATCAAGGTATAGCACCTTAGACAAAGAAAGGGTATAGGTGAGTTTGGTGAGAATTGTTTTAGCAGGCGGTGGTACCGCAGGTCATATTAATCCCGCTTTGGCAATCGCGCAGGCTGTAAAGGCGGCAGATCCCAAAGCAGAGGTTCTTTTTATCGGTAATGAAAATTCTTTGGAGGAAACGCTGGTCAAGCGCGCAGGATTTGATATTCGTTTTATTAAAATCCAAGGGCTCAACCGTAAGCAACTCCATAAAAATATAACAACAGTTAAACTGCTTTTAAAAGCAATCGGAGATGCAAAGGCAATACTGAAGGAATTTGCGCCCGATGTGGTTGTGGGAACAGGCGGTTACGTGAGCGGTCCGGTATTGTTTGCCGCTTGTAAACTGGGTCTTCATACCTGTATTCACGAGCAAAATGCTTTTCCGGGACTTACTTCTAAGATCCTCTCCCGTCGGGTAGAAAAGGTATTTATCAGCTTTGAAAACAGTGCAAAATATTTTAAAGATGCAGATAAACTGATCTTAACGGGCAATCCGCTTCGTCAGGAGTTTTCAGCGCTTGACAGAAAGCAAAGCCGCGAGAAACTCGGACTTGGGGATGACGATTTTTACGTGTTGTCGTTTGGCGGCAGTCTCGGAGCGCGTGTGCTCAACGAGGCAATGCTCGGTATCTTTGAGAAAAACAAAGTAAAGGGCGACTTTGTTCACTGTCACGCCATGGGCAAACTCGGCAAAGACTGGATGCCTGAGCGGCTTGATAAAATGCAAATTCCCGTTGGCGCAGAAACAGGGGCGTACAGAATTTCCGATTACATACACGATATGCCCTATCAGATGGCGGCGGCAGATGCCGTAATTGCCCGTGCAGGTGCGATCACCATCGGTGAGCTGTTGGCACAGGGGAAAGCGGCTATATTGATCCCATCTCCCAACGTAACTCATAATCATCAGTATCACAATGCTTTGGCACTTGCCGAAAAGAATGCGGCACTGATGATTGAGGAAAAAGATTTAAGCGTTGAACATTTGTATGAAACTTTGCTGAAATTAAAGCAAGATAAGTCTTTGCATCAGCAACTTTCTGCTTCGGCTGAAAAGATGGCGCTGAGTGATGCCGCCACCGTGATTGCCGAAGAGATTCAAAAGATGCTCTGAACCAAATAACATACTTTGGCATATGATAAACCAAGCAAATCAGAAATGGGGAAATCATATGCCGGAGTATATCGTTCGTGGTGCTGTCCCATTACGGGGCAGCATTTCGGTGCAAGGGGCAAAAAACAGTGTGCTACCGATTCTGGCAGCATCACTATTGTGTGAAAGTACGGTGCAACTTTCAGGTGTGCCGCAACTTCGTGACGTGGCGGTGTCACTGAAACTGCTTGAAAAATTCGGATGCAGGATACAACGGGGAGAGCATCGGCTGGAACTTGATCTTTCCAAATGCAGTTTTTGCCCGATGGAAAAGAAAGATTGTCAGCGTATGCGCTCGTCGGTTTTGTTTTTAGGAGCGCTGCTTGGGCGCTTTGGAAAGGCAAGAATGTATTTTCCTGGTGGGTGCGTTTTGGGGGAACGTCCGATTGACTTACATATCAGGGCACTCAGGCAAATGGGTGCAGAAATTGAATGTATCGGTGATGAAATTTTGGCGACCTGTCCGCAAGGCTTGTGCGGATGTGAGATTCATTTGTCATACCCCAGTGTCGGCGCTACGGAAAATATTTTGGTAGCAGCAAGTCTTGCCAAAGGCACCACAGTATTGTATAATGGTGCAAGGGAACCCGAAATAGATGATTTGATTGATTTTTTAACTTTGATGGGGGCTGACATCCGACAGGATAAAGAGTGCACCGTTATTGACGGGGTAACTTCTTTGCACGGATGCCATAAAATCGTGATGCCCGACCGCATTGCCGCCTTTACCATGTTGGTGGCGGCATTGGCAACCGACGGGGAGATTACGCTTGAAAATTGCCCTGTAAAAGCGCTTGGCGTACCACTGGAGGTATTGGCGGCAGCAGGGGGTGTCATTCGGCAGCAGGGAAACAATCTTTCCCTGGCACGAGGCGGCCCGTTTGTTTTGCCGGTAGAGCATATTATCAGTGCGCCATATCCTGCGTTTCCTACCGATGCAGGTGCATTGATTATGGCATTGTTGTCGATTGCGCAGGGTGGCAGTGTTTTTGAGGAAACGGTGTTTTCCGATCGATTTAAAGTGGTCGAGGAACTTTGCCGATTCGGTGCGGACATAACGGTGCAAGGACGACGCGCCTACATTAACGGGGTGCCGCATCTTACGGGATGTCATTGTAGGGCAACCGACCTGCGCGCAGGTGCAGCTTTGCTGATTGCGGCATTGGCGGCAAGGGGAGAAAGCGTAATTTACGGTGGAGAACATATCATTCGCGGCTATGAGAATATTGCCGCGGTGTTTACGGCTTTGGGAGCCGATATTACAGAGAAATAAAAAGGAGTTGATAAAATGGCGGACCGCAGAGGAAACAGTATAGAGCGTTACTATGCTTCCAAGAAAAGACGGCAGAAAAAACGCAAAGTGCGTCTTTATGTTTTTCTTACATTGTTTTGCCTTGCTTCTTTTCTCATTTTATCACTTACGGTATTTTTTAATATTAACACCTTTGAGGTGAGCGGTAATAAAACGTATTCCGATGCAAAAGTGATAGAAGCCACGGGACTTGAGCAAAAGGATAATCTGTTTCGCCTTAATAAATTTAAGATTGCAGACAAAATGGTTGTAGATTTGCCGTATCTCAGTTCGGTCAACATTTATCGCAAACTTCCCACCACGCTTTGCATCGAGGTGCAGGAAACCAAAGCAAGTCTGGTTGCCTACAACAACGGAATGTTTGTGTTGATGGATAATGATTTTAAAGTGCTGGAGGTGCGCAAGAAACTCCCTAAGGGACCGGCTTATCTTATCGGCGTCAAACTCAGTGAGGCGACCATCGGCAAGACGGCAGTTTTTGAAAAGGAACCTCTGCAACAAATTGTTTCAACGCTGCTAAACGGCATCACAAATCATTTTGATGCTGACAAAGTGTCCGCCATTGACGTGACGCAACTGCACGCCTTGCGACTCTATTATGACAATCATCGTGTTAAAATCTTACTTGGCAACACCGAGCGGCTGAAAGAAAAATTGCAGATGGCGCAAAACGTGATTGCGCAAAACGGTCTTACCGAACAGGCACGAATTGACATTACCGGTGCCGATGCCGCTTATTACCGTGTGCTTTCCGAGGAGGAACTGGACGATCCAAAACAAATGCTTTTAGGTAAAGCCAAGGCAAAAGAGGATAAGTCCTACGTTAAAAATGAGGACGAAGAAAACACCGAAACGGATTCATCGGAAGCGCAAGAATAATGTATTTTTATTAAAAATATAAAAAAATACTTGCAAAGTAACATAAAAGATAGTAAAATAGAATCGATATATTATATAAAATTCGAAGAATTGGATTAATATGGGGAGGATAAAAATATGGGATTTGAACTCGCAGAAAACGCTGAAGGCGTTGTAAATATAAAGGTAATCGGTTGCGGTGGCGGCGGATGTAACGCTGTAAATCGTATGATTAATTCCGGTGTACAGGGCGTTGAATTTGTTGCCGCAAACACCGACCTTCAGGTAATCAACAGCTCTCGTGCGGAGCACAAGATTCAAATGGGTCAAAAACTCACCAAGGGTCTTGGTGCAGGTAGTGACCCCACTGTTGGTGAAAAGTCTGCTGCAGAAAGCAAAGAAGAATTTGAACAATTGCTCCAGGGCACTGATATGGTATTTATCACTGCCGGTATGGGCGGCGGTACCGGTACAGGTTCTGCTCCCGTGGTTGCTGAGATTGCCAAGAACATGGGCATTCTGACGGTTGCAATCGTTACCAAGCCTTTCAATTTTGAAGGTAAATTCAAAATGAAAAATGCTGAGGCAGGTATTGCAAAGCTCAGAGAAAAGGTTGACTCTTTGATCGTTATTCCCAACGAAAAACTCAAAGAGGTATCTCAAGAAAAGATTACACTTTTGAATGCATTCCAGGTTGCTGATGAAGTGCTCCGTCAAGGTGTTCAGAGTATCTCTGATCTGATTTTGACCAGCGCTCTGATCAACCTCGACTTTGCTGACGTCAGCAAGATCATGAAAGATGCCGGCAACGCACATATGGGTGTTGGCCGTGCCAGCGGTAAGGATAAAGCAGAACTCGCTGCTGCCGCCGCTATCTCCAGTCCTCTGCTGGAAACCACCATTGCAGGTGCAACAGGTGTTATCATCAACATTACCGCATCTCCTGACATTGGTTTGGATGAAGTGGATGCCGCTTCTCATAAGGTTATTGAGGCTGCTGATGCCAACGCCAACATCATCTGGGGTGTGGCGCTCAACAATGATCTTGAGGATGAGATGATCGTTACCGTTATTGCTACCGGTTTTCAAAAGAAAAAACCCGTTTTGAAACTCGATACAATGGAAACTCCCGAGAATAATGCAGGTGAAGAGTCCGTTAACTTGTTCGGCGGCGCAGTTGCAACTCCCGTTGAGCCCGAACCCACTGTATTTGCCGCTCCTGCCGCTGAGGCTGAGGCAGTCGAGGAAGCAGAAGACGAGTTTGATCTTGACGATGTATTTGACTTCTTTAAAAAGAAGTAAACCACTTTAAAATTCATAAAATCCTTGCAGATACTATCTGCAAGGATTTTTCATCAGGATGTATAGTATGCAAAAAACGAAACTAAAAAATAAACTCAATACTTCGCTTCCGTTTGGTGACCTAAAATGGCAGAAAATTCTGCGGTCGATACTTTTGGTCGTGTCACTTGGGCTTTGGATCGCGGCACTTGTGTTAAAAGAGCGTCGCGTTTTGCTTTGTCTTGGCGCACTTTTGCTTTCTTGTTGGGAAATCGTGTGGTGCGGTGCGCAAGAACTCAAAAGCAAAAAGGGCGCAGGATGCATTTTGAGCGTACTGGGACTCTTAATTGGTTTTGCCGCAGGTGCAAACGTTGCTTCTACGGCGGCAGGAATCATTTTAGGCGTCGGCCATTGGATCGGAAAAGCAGCGCAAAATGCCGCTTGTAAGGACAAGGAGTTTTTTGAAAGTTTAAAATATTTGCGCGCACGCGTGAGGGAAAATAATTCCTATGTCTTTCGCGAAGCCGCCGTGCTTGCCAAGGGTACGATTGTGGAGGTTTTTCCGGGAGAAACGGTACCTGTGGACGGTGTGGTGATTTCCGAGGGAGATGCAGTGGTAGATTATTCCTCGTGGATGGATCAACAACGAAACGTGCAACTCAGTGAGGGAAGCATTGTTTACTGCGGCGCTTTAAATCATGGTAAACACCTTACCGTCAGAACGAGTGCTTCGGGTAAATTTACTTTACTGCAAAAACTTTATGCAGGGATTCATGTCACCCTTTCTCAAAAATCAACTTTTCAAACAGTGATGGCAAAAATCTTGCCGCTGATTACGGCATTGTTTTTGCTGATTGCGCTGATTGTCGGAGTTTTCGTACCGTTGTTTGGCGGCAATAGTTGGGCAAAAGGGCTAACGAGTGCCGCAGGAATATTGTTGATGGCAGGAATGTGGGATATGCTGGAGAACATTCATCTTGCATTTTCTGTAGGTGTGACCGCTATGTGTCGCAGGGGCGTTCTCTTTAAGAGTTGCCGTCAGATTATGCTGCTCAGGCGCATCACCGATATGATTTTTTCCAAAACGGGTACACTGACTGAACGCGCTATGCGTGTTAAGGAAATCGTTCCGCATAATGATTTTACAAAAGAGCAGGTACTGAAGTTTGCCGCCTCGGCGCAACAAATCAGTAAACATTTGGTTGCGGCCGCAATTTTGCGAGAAGCAGGGGATATGCCGTTGCTGTGTCCTACCCATCAACTTGAAATTCCGGGTGAGGGCGTGTGCATTGAAGCGGATGACAAGCGTATTTTTGTCGGTAATGAGCGCTTGATGCATCGTGCCGGTGTGGAGGTATTGCCGTATCACGGTCTTGGAATTGTCTCCTTTGTTGCGGTGGAAGACACCTATGTCGGATGCATTATTTTGAATGATGCTCTCAAGTCCGGTGCGGCACAGGCAATCAGCGGTTTGTTTTCCTGTGGTATTCGTTCCATTGATCTGGCATCGGGTGATAAGGAAAACAATGTTGAATCGGTCGGTGCGATTTTGGGTATACATAGATGCTTCGCAGGATTGACAAAGAAAGAAAAAGCCGATATGGTAAAGCGCAATGTCCGTAAAGGAAAACACGGTGGCAGACTTGCTTTTGTGGGTGATGAAAGTGATGCAGAGTGTTTGGGCGCGGCAGATATTTCGTTTGCAATGAAAACGGTGGAAGATAATATTGCAGGTACGGCAGGTGATATTGCCGTTATGTCGGACGATCCGATGGGTGTTTTGCAATGCTTTTGTCTTTCTTATAAACTCAAACGTGTATTTACCGTTCTTTTACTTTTTACCATAACTGTCAAGATGGCAATGTTGGTGCTGTTGTGCCTTGGTTGGTTACCGCTATGGATGGTATCTTCAATTGAGGGCATCGTTAGATTGTTTGGAATTTTCCTTGCCGCTTCTTGCCGTCAACCTTCAAAGTAAATAAAAAAGCACGGTCTTTCTTTTGGAAAGACTGTGCTTTTAATTTTTGTGTTCTACGCTAAGACTTTGCGGTGGTTAGTTTACTTTAACCGATTTAAGTTCGTCATAAACGTCGGTAATTTCTTTTTGAGGAGCCTTAGTTAAAAGACTTACGACTATAATGGCAATACAAGCAAAGATAAATGCAGGCAGCAATTCATAGATATCAAGCCATGTTCCTGCAAAGGTTGTGCGTACAACGAATTTCCAAACAAATACCATCACGCCGCCGGAAATGATACCTGCAAAGGCGCCCCATTTTGTTGTTCTTCTCCAGAAGAGTGCAAACAAAACAATGGGACCGAACGCTGCGCCAAAACCTGCCCAGGCAAAAGACACAATGCGGAATACGGAACTTGAGGGGTCTAAGGCTAAGAATATTGCAACGATAGATACGGCAATCACCGATATACGAGCAAGCCAAACTGACTTTTTCTCACTTAACTTCACCTTAAATGTTTCTTGAACTAAGTTTTGAGAAATGCCGGATGCGGCGGCAAGCAGTTGTGAATCCGCAGTGGACATGGTAGATGCCAAAATACCTGCAAGGATTATACCGGCAACAAAAGCAGGGATATAACCGGTTTGGCTTAGGAATTTGGAAATGTCAACAATAATGGTTTCTGCTGCGGTGGCACTTTCGTAAGTCGGAACAATACCTTTGGCCATAAGACCATAACCGACAACACCGATGATAACGGCAATCGTCATGGAAATCACAACCCAAACGGAAGCTACCTTGCGGGACAACTTGAGCTTGTTTTCATCCTCAATAGCCATAAATCTGAGGAGAATGTGCGGCATACCGAAATAACCCAAGCCCCAAGCAAGTGTTGACACAACGGGAAGCGCACCGTAACTGAGGGGTTTGCTGTTTGCAACGTCAAATCCTCTAAACAAATCAAGATACCCATCCAGTGATGAAACGTGAGCAAACACATTTTCAAATCCATTCAAAATGCCCTCTCCAAAACCAACTACGACCAAAAGGGCAATTGTCATAATAATGCTTTGGATGAAATCGGTAGTTGAGGCGGCGAGGAAACCACCCAATGTGCAGTATACAATAATAACTATTGCACTTAAAATCATTGCGGTAACATATTCTACTCCGAAAAGCGAAGCAAACAACTTTCCGCAAGCCGCAAATCCTGAGGCGGTATAGGGAATGAAGAATACGACAATAATTATGGCGGCAATGGTGGAAATAATATGCTTTTGATCACCAAAGCGTTTGCTGAAGAAATCGGGCAGGGTAAATGCATCTAAACGATGGGTATAAACACGAAGTTTCTTGGCTACCACAAGCCAGTTGAGGTATGTACCTATGGCAAGACCTATTGCGGTCCAAGTGGCTTCAGCCAAACCGGTCATGAGTGCAACGGCAGGAAGTCCCATCAAAAGCCAACCGCTCATATCCGAAGCTTCAGCGCTCATTGCGGTGACCAAGGGGCCAAGCTTTCTTCCGCCAAGATAAAAATCATCTGATTTTTTGTTTCTCTTAGAACAAAGTATGCCGATCGTTACCATGCCTAAAAGGTATAGGATAATGGCAATCATAATAACTATATTTGACATTCTTTTGCCTCCTGTATTAGAAAATTTAGAGCAAGTATACCATAATATTACAAAAAAATCAATGAATAATTATACATTAATTATTAAAAGCGCCTTCCACGCGGAAGGCGCTTTTAATGATTTTGCAAATTATAAGACTTGCGGGTGTCGTTTAATTTCGTTTATAAAGTTGATTTAAGTCGCTTAAATAATTTGTGTCAATGGCATCAATGGCGGCAGGGGTCATACGAAAAGCCCAGTTGCCTTGGTTGGTGCCGGGGTGGTTGATGGTTGTGTCACCGCCGTAACCGAGCAAATCTTGAATGGGGGAAATAACGAGTGCGGCATGACTTTTCCAAAGGGTTTTTAAAATGCAACGGATAGCCTTGTTGTAAGCACCGCCGCTTTTCCAGTCTTCTCCTTGAAAACCGCAATAGCGTAGGCAATATTCTCTTTGCTCGGGTGTCAGCTCCCAAAGATATGCAAGGAGCGGCTTGTTGTCGTGGGTGCCGGTGTAGGCAACCATATTGAGAGGGTAATTGTGAGGAAGATGCATATTGTCCTCATTATCCAAAAAGCCGAACTGAAGTACGCGCATGCCGGGGAGTCCACTGTCTTGCAGTAGGGAGGAAAGCGCCTTGTCCTGTACCCCAAGGTCTTCCGCTATAATTGCATCTTTATTAATGGTTTTATATATTTTCTCAAAAAAGCGCATACCTTCACCGTCGATCCATTTGCCGTCAATGGCGGTTTCGGCATCTGCAGGGACAGCCCAGTAAGCACTAAAAGCGCGAAAATGGTCAATGCGAACTTTATCTACCATAGAAAGCGTGTGCTCAAGGCGTTGTTTCCACCAGGTATAGCCATCTTTGCGCATTTCTTTCCAATTATATAATGGATTGCCCCATTTTTGACCGGTTTTGCTAAAGTAATCGGGTGGCACACCTGCAACGTTTTGCGGATATCCCTTTGCATCCAAATCAAAAAGTTCTCTTTGGCTCCAAACGTCGCAACTTTCAAATGATACGTAGATGGGCATATCACCGATGATGCAGATATCGTTTTGGTGGGCATATTCTAAAATTCTGTGCCACTGCTTATAAAAGAAATACTGCTCAAAATAGTAGTATTCCATTTGGGAAGCATATTCTTTTTTGGCGGCATTTACTGCTTGGGACTGATACTCTCTGAGTTCTTTATCTTGCCAGTCGCACCAATCTTTTGCACTTTGGTCTTTGAGTACCATATAAAGTGCGTAATCTTCCAGCCAAGGTTGTGATTTGGCAAAATCGTGCAGTTTATTTCGGAGTGTTTCGTCAATACGGCTGTGAGCTTTCTTTAAAAGAGGAACGCGCGTTTTACTCAGCCATTCATAGCTTACGGTCCAATCGGGTGTGCCGAGTTGGGATTTGATTTCCGCCTTTGTCAGCAGTCCGAGTTTACCAAGTTCATAAATATCAATAAAATATGCATTGCCTGCAAATGCACTGTCGCTTTTATAAGGGGAAAAGCAGTTGTCTGTACGGGTAAAGGGGAGCACCTGCCAATAATGAAATCCGCATTTTTTAAGAAGATCAATAAATTGATAGGCGCCTTTTCCAAAGTCGCCGATTCCGAAATCACCGGGTAGGGAAAATATCGGCAAAAGTACGCCACTGCTACGCGTTGGGGTCATCGCACTTCTCCTTTTTTCTGAGAAATTTAGGGGTTTTACATACGTATATCAATGCGCTTACGATCAGCAATAAAAGCGGAGGCACAGGGGAGGGCGCGGTACCTTTAAACACAGGATACGGCCAAATGGTCAGATAATGGCATACGTCCTGTTCTCCTACCAAAGGAATAAAATTTTGATTGTATTTGGCGGTATATTTTCCTGTTTTGATTTTGTCACCTTGCTGATAGGAAAATGTGATTTTGTATGTATCGATTGCAGCACTGCTTCGTACCAGTTCATACTCCTTGATTTCGGAGATGGTAGTTTTTACAAACACGGTCGGGATCATCCAGACAATCGCGATAATGCACAGGGCAATGCAAGTAATTGCTTTGATATGTTTTTTCATTAAAACTTCCTTTCTTTATTTTAACAAAAATTTACTCATATTATACGCTTACTTTTATTTTGTGTCAAGACAACGGGAAATAGGAAAAAACAGTTGTTTTCTCCATAAAAAATTACTTTTGTACATATTGAAAAAATATTTATATTTTTGGGTGTTATATTTTGTCTTTTTGCTTGACGAATTGATTTTATGGTGCTATAATCTTAATGTGTAAAGTTATTTTTTAGGTAAGGTGCTATGAACGAAAAAAATGTGAGTAGTTTTGAAATTGATATAAAGCAGATCGGCAAGGCAATCTGGCGCAAACTTTGGCTGGTTGTTTTGGGCTCGGTCATTTGTGCTATATTGTCATTGGCATATACAATCTATATGGTTACTCCTCTTTATAAATCTTCCGCAATGTTTTATGTTAACAACGGTAAGATTTCGGTAAGTAACATTTCGGTTGGTCTTTCTTCCAGTGACATTGCCGCATCCAAAAGCTTGGTTGATACATATATTGTTATCCTTAAATCCAGAGCTTGTTTGACCGACGTTATTGATTATGCTGACTTGAATTATACATATGCACAGCTTAACGGTATGATCAACGCAGGCGCTGTCAGCTCGACCGAAGTGTTTATGGTTGAAGTTACAAGTCCTGATGCAGAGGAAGCAGAAAAAATCGCCAATGCGATTGCCTATATTTTACCCAAACGTATTTCTGATATTGTTGAGGGTACAACCGCTAAAATCGTTGACCATGCAGTTGTAGCGGCCGCACCGTCCTCGCCTAACCGCTCTACCAATGCGGTGCTTGGTTTTATGGTAGGATTTTTGCTGACGGTTGTGGGTATCATTTTGTGTGAGTTTTTCGATACAACAATTCGCAGCGAAGAGGACATTGCACAGAATTGCAAATATCCCATTCTGGCAACCGTGCCCGAGATGACGGCCTCTTTCAAAGGCGGATATTACTACTATGCCCACAACGGTAAAAAGGGCAACAAGAAAAGAAAAAACAGCGGCACATCTGTTTCCGGACAAGAAACTGCTTTGTTTGGTGCCGATATCAGCTTTGCTGCTGCAGAAACCTTTAAATTAATTCGTACTAAATTGCAATTTTCCTTTACGGATAATAAAACCAGCCGTGTGATTGGAATTTCCAGTGCGTTTGCAGGTGAAGGAAAGAGCGTTTCGGCTATCAATCTTGCGTATTCTCTTGCTCAGCTTGAAAAACGCGTATTGTTGATTGACTGCGATATGCGCCGTCCGTCTATTGCTATGAAGCTCAATATCCGCAAAAACCCCGGTCTTTCCAATTTCTTGACCGGTAATGCAACGATGAACGAGCTGATTCAAAACAGTGATGAAGATCCTAAAATCAAGCCATTCAGCATTATTGCCGCAGGACGTACACCGCCCAACCCCATTGAACTTTTGAGTTCTGCGAAGATGGAAGAGGCAATTGAAGCTTTGCGTGATCAGTTTGATTATATTATCCTTGACTTACCGCCTGTCGGTGAAGTTTCTGACGCGATGGCAACGGTTAAATTCGTTGACGGTATCTTGTTTGTCGTTTGTCAGAACTACTGCAGCCGCAGTGCATTTGTTAACGCCATTAATCAATTTGAATTTGTCGGTGCCAGAATTCTCGGTGTCGTTTTGAATCGAGTAAATGATGGCAGACATGGTTATGGATTAAATTACTATCGCAAAAACCGTAAGCGTTCCTATGATTATGGCTATGGTTATGGTGCCTCTGCCCGTCATTTTTCAATGGATGACGACGGTAAGGACAATTAAGTACATTCATGTAGGTGATATTCTGTGAGTAATGTCATAGATTTTCATACACATATTCTTCCGGGAATAGACGATGGCAGTGCTTCGGTGGAAGAAACTGTCAAGATGCTTGAACTGGAAAAGGCGCATGGAATTGAGCGTATTATTTTCACACCGCATTTTTATGCCAGTTGTGACAGACTGGAGCGCTTTTTAGAACGTCGCAGCAATGCACTTGAACAAATCAAACCTATTCTGGAGCAACGCAATGATTTGCCGAAAGTAGCGCTTGGTGCGGAAGTTGAATTCTTTGAGGGAATGAGCGACTGCGAATTTCTGTATCAATTGGCAATCAGCGGCACGAATTGTATTCTGATTGAAATGCCGATGAAACGGTGGACCGAGGATATGTTTAGCGAATTGGAAGGTATCTACCAAAAGCAAAGACTGATTCCGATTATTGCTCATCTGGATCGATACATTCAAAAATTCCGCAAATATGTTCGCCCCGAATCTTTGCTATCCTTGCCTGTGGTGATACAGGCAAATGCGGAATTCTTTATTCAGAATTCCACACGCAGAAAAGCCCTTAAAATGTTATCAATGGACCAAATTCATCTATTAGGCACCGATGCTCATAATTTAGAGGATCGATGTCCCAATATGAATGAGGCACTTGCGATTATTCGTAAAAGCATAGGGGAAAGACCGATCAACCGAATCGGTCAGCATCAAAATCGTTTGTTTGCAGCAAAAGCTGCTCAAAATATATAATAAATTAAGTTTTCTTATATTAAAGGAGATGTACGTTATGAAAAAGTTAGTTTCTTGCATGTTGGTAGTTGTGATGTTGTGCTTTGTTTTCACGACTGTTGTCGCCGGTGCAGGCTTTGTTCCCAGTGTTTCCTATAAGCCCGCTCCCGAAATCGTGGAAATTGAAGGACAAGATGACGGCGCTATGGTCGTTGTTTCCGTTGATGATCTGAATAATGGTGTTGACCTTGTTTTGCCCGAAGAGATCAAGAAAGACCTCAAAGAGCAGTTCGAGAAACTCTCTGATGCAGAGATCAAGGCTTCTGATTTGGTTGCAGGTCTGTCTGACGAAGTAGTTATCAAAGATTTGTTCGCTATCAGCAACTCCGATGTAAATGCTGACCTGTTTGAAGGCGGCAAAACCGTTGATGTAGTTCTGAAGTCCGATGTTAAGGCCGGCGAAACCGTTTATGCTATCGTTTATGCAAACGGCGCTTGGAAAAAGGTTCCCGTTAAAAACAACGGTAATGGTACCATCACTGTTACCTTGAGCAATGCCGGTGTTCTGGCTTTGATGACCGCTCCTGCCGGTGCTGATGTTGCTGTTCCTGAAACCGGTGATAACACCAATATGGGTCTGTGGTTTGGTCTTGCAGCTTCTTGCGCCGCTTTGATCGTTGTATTGGCTGTTGCATATCGTCGCAGCGTTGCTAAGGAAGGCAAATAATTTAATAACAGAAAGTGATTAATATGCCCAATCGTATTTCTAAAAGAAAACTTTTGTTTGGCGTGGTTATTCTGTTTTTAGTAGTTGTAATGATTTACAGTGGGCTCCAGATTCTGAAGCCCACTGTTTCATTAAATGCGCCTGAAACACAAGAGACTATGCCACCTTCAAAAACCATCGAAAAAGATGGAGTTAAGTATTTTCCGCGTCAGGACATTACGGTGTTTTTGATTGCGGGTATTGATAAAGAGGGACCTGTAAAAGATAGCGGCTCTTATAACAATGATGGCGCCGCTGACGTGGTTTTTGTAACGATTTTTGATGAAACGTCAAAAAAATATGACGTTATTTCTCTGAATCGTGATACTATGGTTGAAATGAACGTTCTTGGCCTTGGCGGAAAAAAGGCAGGAACAACCACCGCGCAACTTGCTCTTGCGCATACCTACGGCAATGGACTTACAGACAGTGCTGAAAACCTGAAAGAAGCAGTTTCCGCTTTATTATATAACACAAAAATCGACTATTATGTTACTATGAATATGGACGCGATCGGCATTTTAAATGATGCTGTCGGCGGTGTTCGAGTTAACGTTGTAGATGATTTTTCTGCCATCGACCCCACGCTCAAGCAAGGGGAAGTGCTGCTCAACGCTAAGCAGGCGCGCACCTTTATCCAAACGCGTAAAGGCGTGGGTGATCAGTTGAATTTGTCCAGAATGAGCCGTCATAATGAATATATGAAAGGCTTCACCGCGGCGCTCAAGCAAAACCTGGATGATGATACTTTTGCGATTAATGTTTATAATGATATTCTGCCTTATATTGTCAGCAACTGCAATGTAAGTACATTCAGTAGCACCATAAATCGTTATGCCGAGTTTACACTTGATCGTGTTTTCAGCCTTGAGGGTGAAAACAAACAGGGCACAGAATTTATGGAATTTCATGTTGACCAAGAAAAGCTTGAACAACTTGTGCTGGACACCTTATATGTGAAGAAATAAAAGATCCCCGAAATCATGTGATTTCGGGGATTACTTTACGGAGAATTTTTATGAGAAAAGCAAGACCTGAAGAATTTGATCGAATTTTTGAAATATTGCAATCGTCATTTCCAAGGGATGAATATCGAGATTATGCCGATCAAAAACAATTGATGGAAAATCCAAATTACTGCATTTACGTTTTGGAGAAAAATGCTGAAATTTGCGCATTTATCAGCATTTGGCATATTAGTGGTTTTGCCTTTATTGAGCATTTTGCGGTGGACAAAGCATACCGAAATTGCGGTCTTGGCAGTCAGATGTTAATGAAACTGGATAAGTTGCTGAATACCAGATTTTGTTTGGAAGTTGAGCTTCCTGAAACGGACTTGGCGCGGCGGCGCATTGATTTTTATAAGAGAAACGGGTTTTTCTATAACGATTATATCTATGAACAACCTGCGTATTCCGAAGACTTAGGGCCGGTTGCACTGCGCATTATGAGCACTGTAGCACCGCTGAGCTCGAAAGAGTTTGAAAATGTTAAAAACCAATTATATAAAACAGTATATAAATATAACATTGACTTATAGGGCATAGTATGCCATACTATTTTTAGATACAAAAGGCAATTTGTACGAAAGGATGAAGGATATTGTCAAAACCAAAACGATATTATGAACTGAATTATTTTAATGCGATTGCATGTCTTTTTGTGATTTTGATTCACGTGTTATCCCTGGGGATCACATCGCTGCGCGCAGATTCTTGGCAAATGGCACTCATTTATTTTCCGTGGAAATTTGCGGCATATGTTGTTCCGGGATTTTTATTCACCGGTGCTCTTAAAATGGCACTTGGCTTTGGGGGAGAAGGCGAAAACGGCGTTCGATACTTTCCGTATATTTGGCGCCGCATTACCAAAATATATATTCCTTATGTTTTGTGGGTAGTTGTTTATTATCTTTACTTTTTGTCGATTGGCTGGGTAAAACCGGGGATAATGGAACTTTTGAAATATATCTGGATTGGTAATTTATCTGCTCCGTTTTATTACGTGATTATCGTAATGCAATTTTATTTGCTGATGCCGCTGTGGAAATGGATGGTGAAGAAAGTTCCGTTTTTTGTGGCAATGCCGATCGCCGCACTTGTCACTATGTTTATGTATCGTTTCGGCGAATTTTTATCACATTTTGGAATATCGTTTGAGTGGAGCGGCAGATTGTTTCCGACCTTCTTGATTTTCTGGGTAATGGGTCTGTATGTCGGTAAATATTATGATGATGTCCGTGATTGGCTCAAACAACAAAAAAATATCATTTATGCTTCGCTGTTATGGGTTGGCCTGTATTTGATACTGGCATTTTATCAACAAGCAACTGCCGCAAATATTGTGGATATTGGAGTACTGAAGGTCTTTACCGACTGTATCACCATCATCGCAATGCTGGCACTTTGCATTGCACTCAACGACCGCGGCGCACCTTTTATTAAAAATATTCTGCGATTTGTCTATGCTGCATCCTTTACGGTATTTTTGTCCCACTGCCTGTTTTTAGAGGCAGGGCAGTCACTTTTGCGAAGAATTGGAGTGGGGAATATCGGTGTTTCAATTATTGTACGCGCTTTGATTTGTTACACACTTCCATTCTTGCTGTGGTTTGCCTACCATAAAATCAAAAAACTTTTGAAACGATAAAATGTATTTTAAAGAACACTGCTGTCCGGAGTTCTTGGTTTCACTAGATAGCAACAAAAAAAGACAACCAACAGGTTGTCT
>JAZROO010000016.1:0-3860 GCA_045648705.1 Eubacteriales bacterium
CCCGTTATGTCCCTTTGCGGTGCCCGACTCTGTCGGCGCAGACAAATGCTGCTTGCCAATCGTCGACCGCAGCAGCTCCTTATTGCTCGCTTCATCTGCCACCGGCAGCGCTCGCAAACGTCCCCACTTCGATACGTCTCCATATTAAATTGTAAAGGCTTGCGCCTAATCACCAAATAATAATAACCGAAAAACAAAATAAAATCAATAGATTTTTGAAAAAATATCAGGATTCTAAGTCGGCAATCAAATGGTTGATATTTTTTCTCCATATAATGTGAAGCGTTCCGTTTTTGACGGAAACAAAACTTGCTTTACCTGCAAAGTGATTGCTCACGCCAAGAGGGAAGTCGGAGCTCAGGGTGGCATTTGTCAGTTCATAGTGCAGTCCTTTGATGTTGACTCCTTCGGCATCTGCGCCCAGGCAGAATACAGAAATGTCACCTTGTTCCTTGGCATCAAACATCAGTTTGCTGTTGTGAATGGCGGTGATGACGGTAGTTTTGTCTGTCAAAAATCCGATCCCGCCCTGTGATGCAATATATGATAATGCTTGAAGGTTGGCAACGGTGTGATCCATCCGCTGTCCGCCGACACAACCGTAAAGGATAAAAACACGGTAACCTTTAGATAGGCCGTATTTAATGGCAAGCATGGTATCGGTGTCATCTTTTTCGACGGGATGGCGCATAATTTCCGTATCGATCGGGGTGTAACCGAGCGAGTCAAAATCACCGACGGCAAGGTCGGGTGTGATGCCTTCTTTTTTAAGATATTCATAACCTTTGTCTGCCGCGATGATAAAGCAATCCTTTGGCATCACAAGGTTTTCGGCAAAAACACCGCCGACAATGCAGCAGATTTTATTCATATGAAATCTCCTTTCCGTTCAGAACGGCACCGGTAAGTTTGTCGCCTGTGTAGCAGAGTTTCAGAGAGAAAAACGGAGCGTTTTCTCGCAACAGTTTTAAGAAAATTTTGTCACCTTGCCATATGGTTTTTGACAACAGTTCATCCTTTTTGATCCATTGCAAAACACCCTCATCGCAGGGGTGGATTTTACCGTTGAATTGATCGGCAGTAAATAAATGCATATATTCTGTCGGCCAGATGTCTGAAACAAAAGTGACGATGCCGCGATAGCGGAAGCTTGTCAATGTCAGCCCCGTTTCTTCATAAACTTCTCTTAAAAGGCAATCTTCCGGACTTTCTTTGTCTTCAAATTTGCCTCCGATGCCAACCCATTTTCCTTCGTTGAGATCGTTTTCTTTTTTAATACGGTGCAAACAAAGATAATGTTCTTCATTTTCAATATAGCAAAGTGTGGTGTTTTTCATGGGCACCTCTCCGATGGCTCTTTTGTGACAATTATACTTTGTTTGGCGCAAAGCGTCAAGGGAGATTGTGATTTTCTTGCGTCACCATTAATAAAATGTAAAGAGGTGACGGAAATGAGAAGAGCATTGCTCTTTTGCTTGATAGTATTGGCTTTGCCCTGTTTTTGCAATGCGGCAATTATTTTGGATGACGGACTGATTTTACAAGACGGGCAAAAGCGTATTGAGATGAAAGTGGGGCAGAGGGTTTACCTGAAAGTGCAGCATTCCATTTGGAAATATCCGATGCTGAAAAACCTGGAATTCAGCTCCAAAAATCCACTGGTTGCATACGCGGATACATATGGTTGGATACATGCGCAAGCGGTCGGCAGAACGGTCATTTCCGTTTGGAATGATCGGGGTGCAAACGGCACGATTGAGGTGATTGTACGGGGTAAAAAAACACCGCCGATATGGATTACGATCGGCCTGTTTTTGCTGTTTTTACTAGCAGTTTTTGCGCTTTTTGCGCCTCAAAAGTTCGTTGTTTTGAATGAATTTTTTAATCAAAAACTGTGCAGATTGAACAAAGATTTTCGATTTTGATTGGAAGTGCATATTGATTGTTGACCTTTCATGGTTTTTATATTATAATTCATATATATAGTTTTTGATATGCATTATGCAAGGAGGAAAATTAGAATGAGGAAAACAGCTTACAAAGTGATTTGTTTGTTCCTGGTGCTGACCCTTACTATTGGTCTGCTCCCCGCAACTATGTTTGCAGGTGCTGCCAGTGCGGTCGTCATGGGAAGCGAACAATTCTTGGTTGACGATAACTTTAAAAATATCGGCAACGGAAGAACAGTTACGGCCACTATTGCCGGTATTACTTATCAGGCAAAGATGGGCACCAATGCTTTCTCTACCATCAGTGAAGCATTGACAAGAGTTGGAAACGGCAACCAAGTTTATGTTGCAGCAGGTCGTTACGAGGAGAGAGTTCTGATCCCCGGTAACGTTGAACTGTACGGCGCGGGTATGAACGTCAATCCTAACAATGCCGACTGGTCGTTGAACGCCAAACGTGCTAATGAGAAAAACGAAACGGTTATCGTTGGTGATATTTCTGTTCAGATGGTTGGCTTGACCAAGGTTATTATCAACGGTTTTTCTCTTACCGGTGCCACCGGTTTTATTGAGACAACCCTTCAAAGCACATTTAAGGGCTTTGATTTCTGCAACAACTATATTTATCCGACCGCTTTGGTAAACTCTAACGGTATTATCTACATGTCAAACACCACTGCACGTACCGGTAGATTTGCTTATAACAGAATTGATGCCAGTGGGTATACTGCTTCTAACACCATTATGGGTATCGGTGTTCGTAGTCCTCACAACGTGGTGATCGAGGGTAACTATATTGGCGGTACTGCTATCAACCGTGGTATATGGCTGACCTCTGAGGTTAACTCCGGAACCACCTTGCCCGGTGCTGTTAAAAAATCTGTTGTAAGAAACAACTACTTTAACATTGCTGCAGGCGTAGCTTGTGTCGATCTTATTACTGCTTATGCAGAAGAGTTTGAAGTTTCTATTGAAAATAATGAATTGATTGGTTATAGAGGTATTAACTTTGATACAAGAGGTTCAACCGTTTCCACAAATGATAAGAAAGTCAATATCGTTGGAAACACTTTCAGAGCCACCGGCCAAGATATCAACTTTGCCAATACTAACACTTTTAAGGCTTCCTTGATGAACATCAAGAAAAACAAGTTTTCAAACGGTAAAGTCCAAAGTACATGGACCAGCATCGGTGTTCCTGATCTTTCCTATAACTATTTCCCGCAAGGACTCACTTCTGATCTTTCTCCTGCTCCTATTTTATATCCGACATATACCGATGCGGCAATGACCAAATTGGAAGGCGATATGGCATTGGATAGTGTAAATCTGACCGCTGTTGATGTAAATGGCGACACAATGCCTATTTCCGGAATTTCAATTGATAATGATAATTGCACGGTTACAGTTAAGGATGTACTTCCTTATGATATTAATTCTGTTTCGATACAGGCTACTCCCAAAGCACAAACCGGTAGTACTGTATCCGTTGAGTATTATGCTGATGCAGAATGCACTCAAAAGCTGACAGACGACAATGTTTTGGATGCCCTGAAAAAAGGCGAAAACTACATATTTATTAAACTTATCACATCTATGGATGATTATTCCTATCGAATTTTCACCGTAAAATTTGCTAAGGAATCCTCCCAATTTGCTGATGTTTTGGCCGTTCAAAAGTATGATGCTACCATCGCAGGTAACAAGATCGACGTTACTATCCCGGCCGAAGATGTTAACCCCAACATTCTTTTGACTGTTTCTGATAATGCTACCTACAGTATTTACAGTGATAGCGAACTGGAAAATGCAGTCAGCGGTACAATTATTAAAGATTTGCCTGCAGGCAAAACGACCTATTATGTAGTAGTTACTGCTGAAGATAAAATAACTACCAAGATTTACGAGTTG
>JAZROO010000017.1:0-2870 GCA_045648705.1 Eubacteriales bacterium
CTATGTTTCAAAAGAAGATTTGATTGCTGCTAAAGTAAACCCCGAAAATTATAAAAACTTACGTGTTCGTGTTACGGGATTTTCGGATTATTTTGTGAAACTGAACGAGGCTATACAGGACGATATTATCGAAAGGACAACGCAAAAATGATTAAAACAGTCCTATAAAAATGCTTAAATGCGGTGATTTAAATGCAATACAAAGTACAAATACATAATTATGTGCAAAACCATAAAGATGAAATAGTTGAAACATTAAAAGAGCTTATTAAAATTCCATCAGTGCGTAGCGAAGTTGAAGAAAATGCACCTTTTGGTAAGGAATGCGCAAGGCTGCTCAGACTTATAGAGCAACTTTATAAGGACAACGGTTTTGAAACTGAACTTGATAGTAACGGTGGATATTTGCTCTCTTATTACGGAAAAGGTGAGAAAACTCTCGGAATTTTTGCTCATGCCGATGTTGTGTCCGTGGGGGATGACTGGGTACTCAGCAAGCCCTTTGAATCGCTGGAAAAAGACGGCTGTTTAATCGGAAGAGGAACACTTGATGATAAATCTGCCGTTGTAATTTCTCTATACTGTGCTAAAATTCTAAAGGAACTAAATATCCCGTTCGGCAGCAGACTCATTATGTTCACGGGTTCTAATGAGGAAAGCGGCATGCAGGATATAAAAAATTACATATCCGCACACACGCCGCCCGATTTTTCATTGGTAGCAGATACAGGCTTTCCGGCATATAGAGGCGATAAGGGTATTTTGCGGTTTATTGCAACCTCACCTTTTGTACTAAAGGAAATCGACAACTTTAGGGGAGGAACTGCTTTCAATATAATTTTGGGAGAAGCCACAGCTAAATATAAAGATCAAGTGATTGCAGAAAAAGGAATTTCCAAGCATGGTGCACTTCCCGAAGGCTCATTAAATGCAGGATATTTGTTGGCAAAAAAACTATTGGAAAATAAAGATCTCTGCAAAGAGGATAAAACGCAGATCGGATTTGTTGCAGATACTCTCGAAAAGTATTACGGCGAGGTTTTCGGTATAGAAAACAACGATCCTGTTTTTGGCAGACTTACCTGCACAAATGGTATTGTTGAGACAAACGACCAAAAGTTCAGCCTCTGCTTTGATATGCGATACGGAATGAGTGTTGACATAGAGGACGCCAAAAGCAAAATTATAAAATATTTTGCCGAAAACGGTTGGTCGGTTGAGTTCGTAAAACAACGTTCTCCCTTTTGTGTATCGGAAGATAATCCGTATCTTGTTTCTTGTCTTGAAGTCTACAAATCGTTTACCGGTGCAAAAAATGCAACGGTAAACATAAATGCCGGCGGAACTTATGCCGCACATTTGCCGTGTGCTATAGAGATAGGTACAACCCTTAGCCAAAATAAAAGTTTTAATTTGCCTTCGGGTCACGGCGGCGCACATCAGCCTGACGAGTATATAAACATTAATGGCTTATTACAGGCGATTGAACTCACTGCATTAATGCTCTTAGAATGCGATAAATTAGGTGAATTATGACAAAAGCTACTATTTTTGATATTGAGCGCAATTCCTTTGTTGACGGGCCGGGGATAAGAACGACTGTGTTTTTTAAGGGTTGCAACCTTAAGTGCGCTTGGTGCCATAATCCGGAAAGTCAAAGTGGAAAACCGCAAATGATGTTTTACACGGATAAATGCAAGGGCTGTGGCAAATGTACCGAGGTTTGCCCTACACCTGACCAGTGTACTCTTTGCGGAAAGTGCACCTTTTATTGTCCTGTAGATGCCCGTAAAGTTTGCGGCAGAGAATACGCCGTTGATGAAGTATTTGCTGAAATCATTAAGGATAAAGCTTATTATGATAATTCTGATGGAGGTGTTACCTTTTCCGGTGGCGAATGTACGCTGCAGATCGATTTTCTTTTAGATATTCTTAAAAAATGCAAAGAAAACGGCATACATACCGCAGTGGACACCGCAGGATATATTCCATTTGAAAGCTTTGAAAAAATTCTACCCTATAGCGATTTGTTTCTTTATGATATCAAATGCTTTGATAATGAAAAACACAAAAAGTATGTTGGTGTGGAAAATAGTTTAATTTTAGAAAATCTTAAAAAACTGTTTAAAGAAGGGGCAAAAATATGGGTTCGAATACCTGTGATTGCCGAAGTTAATGACAGTGTTGAAGAAATGAAAAAAATCAAGTGTTTTTTAGATCGTTGCGGTGCTCCGGAAAAGGTGGATTTATTGCCTTATCACGCTATGGGAGAGAATAAATATATAGCCATAGGAAAAAATGCACAGTATTTTAATCCGCCGGAGAACAACAAATTGAATGAACTGAAAGCGGTTTTTGATTGATGCAGGTTGTGAATAGCCAAGCAGGCTGCAATCAAGGACGGCAGGAATTAAGTTCTGATTACCTGCTGTTTGCGACATTCCTTGTGACATGCGAAGATGCGAAAGCGTATTTGTACAGCATGAGCAATAAACGCAGAGTTCACAAATGGAAGGACATTCGGGTAAACCTTTATATCTAATTGAGAATCCCCAACTGCGACCGCAGTTGGGGATTTTTGTCGTTTGCGGCACATTTGCCGCGCCCGCCAACTTCCGTTACAATGATGGTGTAAAGAACAAAAGGAGGCGAAGTAAATGAAATCAGCTTTTGAAAAGTTAGGTGGTATCTATAACCAAGTAGGAGACTACCTGCTGCCGGATTTTGAAGTGCCGGAAAGTCCGGTTGTTGGCTTTTGGGGTCTGCAGCGTCGAAAACACTTATGAAGCTCCTTTGCAAGTACCACATCGGTACTGCAGAGGAGCTTTCTGCGTTCCGGGAAGAAACGATCCAAAAGATTCATGCGCTGG
>JAZROO010000018.1:0-21008 GCA_045648705.1 Eubacteriales bacterium
GGTGACAGGAAATAACCCTTGACAAAGGGAACGGCCCATGTTATAATATCCAAGCAAATGAGGCAAGCCTCTATATATCGCGGAGTAGAGCAGTTGGTAGCTCGTCGGGCTCATAACCCGAAGGTCGTTGGTTCAAGTCCTTCCTCCGCAACCAAAGTGAAAAGTCCTTGAAACCCTTGATTCTCAATGGTTTCAGGGACTTTACTTTTTGTTTTTTTGAACGGAATTTTGTGGACAAAATAGGCTATTTTATCGTACTTTTTCGCAATTAGGGTAGTCAAAGACTAGTCAAAAACTTGCTCAAAAACCCACCCAAAAACCACCTAAATAATTAATTTTTTTATGAGAGGATTTCACTAATCAGAATCCTCTCATTTTTTGATTATTGACAATTTTTGGATGCAACTTTATAATAAAAACAAGAAGATGTGCCGTAACCTTCTTTTTTAAAAAGGAGTAATGCGGGGGCTTACCAAAGCCAACATCTTCTTTTTTTATTTTTATGCATTGTTTATGCATATAAGCACGGTTATGTCGAAAATCGGTAAATTCGTTGACTTTAATATTTATTATTACTATAATAATATCAAAGTGCTTAAAAAGAGAGGTGTCACCAATGAATGACAGTGAAAAAGCAATTGAATATGAAATGCACATAGAAGATATGCTTAAAACAATCCAAGAACAATTGGATGAATTTGGTGATTCCAAAGATTTGAGCGAATTTGAACAAGGACGGCAACTTGCCTATATTGAAATTGCCGACATTATTGAAACGAGACACAAAATGATTTTGAGTGTTCTTGACGAACCTGAAAACAAAGAGTGATATTCAAAGAAAGCACTTTGCAATTTGCAAGGTGCTTTTGTGTTATAAAACTTTTTCTATTTGTTCAGGTTTTATGGATTGGGTATCATATTCCCCTACCGATATTTCAATGTCGGCAATATACTCATTATCAAAAATTTCAACAATAGAAGCACGCCTTCCATCTTTCAGTAGAACATCACAATAAAGTTCAATTTTCTTATCCTTCATAAATATAACCTTTCATATCAATACCATGCTACCGTTCCGGATTCCTTCGTTGGATCAATCCCGGCTAAAGCATGTATTCCAAAATACATTTTTTCATCCTTTTCGGCGTGCCGAATAATCTTCGGAGGCAACCCTTCTTCAAACTCAACAATGCCGGGTGCAGACTCATCCCCATTCGGATAAAATTCAAATCTTATCCGCCCGGTTTCTTCAAACACTTTTTTATATGTAAGCATAACAATCACCCTTTGTTTCTTTCATTCTCACACAAAGCAGTTAACCTCTTATTTTTTTCAAGGATTTCTGCGGGTGTCTTCTCCTTAAAAATGGGTGCAAAATTCTTATCTGCCCCCTCCGTTCCAATAATCCACGGGTTGACTTCTTTTATCAATTGTCTGATTTCATCCGATAAAATAGTAAACATTTTTCTCACCTATAGAAATTCGTTTATAGCAACCACAGTATATCCTTATTTTGCCAAATTGTCAATATTGGATAAGTTCACTTTTGCGGGCAGAGTCAAGGGAGACAGAGGGACGGTTCTGTTGTCCCCACTCTACAAAACAAGAGATAAGGAGACAGGAGAACCACCCCTTGTCCCCTAGCATGAATTGTACAGCCATATTAATCATTCGCGAAATTTACAAGCTCTTTTTCGAACAGATGCTTTCTGTTCGGAAAGGAGCTTTTTAAATGAACAAGAAATCAATTTACCGCAGTACTTCTGCCAAACACAAGGACGATGTCATTTGTTATGACGGCACGGAGGTGGTATTATGTTGATAAATAAAGTTTTAATGGAACAATGGGGTGAGAAACTTTTGAGTGGTGATTTTAGTGGACTCAACGATGTGTATCGTGAAATAGCTAATGAAATTGGCATTGAAAAAACGATTGTTATTTACAATTTGTTTCATGGTACGCAGATTTCATTTCCAAACAGACTTTTCTCAAAAGAATACACTCACTCAGCTATAATCAAGGAATACAACGGCAAGAACGTGCCTCAACTTGCACAAAAATACAATTATTCAGAACGAACAATATGGCGTATTCTAAATTCGAATAAATAGAGCTGCCTCTTTGTAGCTGCTGTCTTTTGTCTGCAAAGAGGTTTTTTGTTGTATTGTGCAAATTAATATGATATAATAGGGAAAAATGTCGATAGTTTATCGAACCGAATTCAAGAATAACAAAGGAGAAAATTATGGTAAAAGAAAAGAAAAGCCTACTTGAAATATTAGGAAATTGCAGTAAAAAAGTAAAAGCAACTATTTATGCCGCCTTGGTGATTATAGTTTTAGTTGTTATTTGTATCGTTGTATTTTCTCCGTTCGGCAAAACAACCATTTCTGTGGAAACTTCGTTAAAAGAGATTTTGGAAAGTTCAGATATGTCAGCATCAAAGTATACATATAACTCCATTGTAAAAGTACCGATTGACTCCACCAAACCGCTAGAAGATGATAACATCAGATATCAAGTTGCTTACAAAGGTACGGTCAAGTCCGGCTTTGATTTCAATAAAATTGACGTAGTTGAAAAGGACGACTCCATAATTGTTATCATCCCGAAAATAGAAATTCAGTCCGTAGAAGTTGATACTGATTTGGAGTATATTTTCACAAAAGAAAAATATGATACTGAAAATACCTATTCCGAAGCGTTTGACATTTGTTGTAAAGATTTAGAGGATAAAGCCAAGGTCAATAAAACCCTTTACAACACTGCTATTAAAAGTTCCATTGAAACCGTAACGGCTATTACAAAGCCATTTGAAAAGCAACTGGAAGACGGCAAAACAATTCAAATCGTGTATATCGAAAATTATGTTCCGGAGGCAGAATAATGAAACGTATAATATCTATATTGTTAGTTTTAACGCTCGCTCTTTGCTTATCAGCTTGTGGCAAGAAGAGCGACGTTGAGTTAAAGGAAACGGACATTCACGCTATTTGCGAATTGGCAACAATTAAGTGCTATTACAATAACGTTGCCAAAATCGACAAGAGTAAAGATAACATTTTTCAAAAGAATAGAAAAATGTGGATCGAGTATGAGGGAGAAGCTGTTATTGGTATCGATATGTCAAAACTTAAAATTAAGATTGCCGGCAAAAACATAAACATAACTATGCCACAAGCAGAAATCTTATCTATTAATCCAATTAGAGAAACTCTAAACGAGAAATCTTATGTAGTATCGATGGATGGATTCCTTTTCAAGAACAAAATCACGACAGAGGATCAAGAAGCGGCCATAACAAAAGGACAAATCGAAATGGAAAACGCTGTCAAAGAAAACTCTGCCTTGTTTATACAAGCAAAAAACCGAGCAAAGGAACTTATTGGAAACTACATAACTAAGTTAAGTGATATTACCGGGATAGAATACGTGATAAATTGGAAATAGAGGTAAACAATTATAGCAAGGAGGAAACGAAAATTATGGGAGCAGGAGCAGTTGTTTTAGGAGCTTTAAAAGCCGTTGGAAGTTGGGTACTGAATAACCCTTATATTGCAATGGATGCGGTTGACAAAGTTGCTAAAATTAAATCGGACAAGAAAGCGGAAACCAATGAAGAACATTTGCTAATCATAGATGAGAAATTAAACCAATTAGGTGCGGCAGCATTGGAACTTGACCAAAAAATTGATATTGAGGTTAGTCAAGTACATACTGAACTAGAAACTATGCGCAAACAGATGCGTACCATGAAAATTATTATGTCCGTTATGGGCGCAGTATTAGGTGTAGCAGTTGTTGCCGCTATTCTTCTTGCTATTTTTTAAAAAAGGAGATTTACGATAAAATGTTTAAACAGCGGCATGGAATACGAAGGTAATTTCTGCCCATATTGTGGAACACAGAAAGAATCATTTTTCGATATCTTGACATTAAGTAGTTGAACATTGGGGGCATTATTGCCTCTCACTGCAGCATGTAAAGTCTGCAGGGTGTTCGGCTCTTTTTGTTTTCACGGGTTGATTGAACAAAGTATTTGACACTTAGATCACCTTGTGGTATCCTATTGTTAGCAGATGCTTTCTGTCTGTCGGATTTCACCTTCAGTGAATGAGCGGCTTTGAAAGCATCTGCTTTTTTAATGCAAAACTTGCATCATTTAATTGGGACGATTCTACTGTGCGCAAAAGCACGATAACGTTTCTATGTCTTAGCAACTACGCAAAAAAGCTCCGATACCCTTTTGGGTATCGGAGGTTTTTTGTGCAAAAGAATAGATTTGTTAGTTTTTAGACGCGCTTTCTTTTTCTCCTTACAGCAGTCCCATACAAGCAATAACACCCAATGCCGTCAAAGTTACCAACGTATCAATCGTAATTCCATAAAACATAGGTGCAAGTCCCGCTTTTTTAAAGTCGGCTATGCTGGTCCCCAGACCGATTGCCGCCAAAGCTGAAACCATCAAAAACTTACTGGTGCTTTTCATAATGCCGCCCACTGCCGCAGGGATACACCCAAAGCTGTTCAGCACCGCCAACAAGAGAAATCCACCAATAAACCAAGGAATTATTTTCAGCAGATTTACTTTTTGCTCTTTGTTTTCTTTTTTGAGTTGTTTTTGCTTTATTCTTGTACCGATATAGGCAAATACCAATACAGTAGGAATAATTGCGATGGTACGGGTCAGTTTCACCATAGTGGCAAAATCTCCTGCAATCTCGGAAAAAGCATAGCCCGAAGCCACAACACTGGCGGTATCGTTTACAGATGTTCCAGCCCAAATACCATAGGCAATATCTGACATTCCCAACAATTTACCCATAATAGGATATAACGCAACCATCACCATATCAAAAATAAAGGTTGAAGACATAGCAAAGGCAATGTCCTTATCTTCTGCATCAATTACGGGAGAAATGGCCGCAATGGCAGAACCACCGCAAATGCCTGTTCCTGCTGAAATCAGATTGCTTAGTTTCCAATTGAGTCCAAACAGTTTGCGGATAAAATACCCTCCCCCAAAACACATGACAAAAGTGAAAATCATCACAAAAAAGGTCATTTTACCAACAGACATAATTGTATTAACCGACAAAGATGCGCCCAGAAGTATAATTGCTATCTTCAAAATCTTTTTAGACGTAAATTTCAAGGCAGGTTTCATCCAGGAAGGATGAAAAAAGCTGTTAATAATCGTTCCCATAAACAAAGCAATGATAGAGGCACCGAGCAGTCCCCCGGGAATTACTTTTTCTAAAAAAACAGACAGTCCTGCCAAACCAAAACAAATCGCTATCCCCAATATAAACATACCGTTTGTTTTTGCCTTAGATTCCATAACACATCTCCTTATTTTTCAGCGATTCTCGTTTTTCTTTTTGCCCTTCAATTATATCACTGCAAAGCGAAAAGTCAAGCCGCTGATGATTGACTTTTCATTGATATTGTAGTAATCTTTTTGTAAAGGAGTGCCTGTTATGAAATTACGTTTTAACGAAAAAACAAAGGCGCAACCTGACCCAAAGGTAAGTGACGGTGTGATTACCGCCAAGCGCTTTGAAACGCATTTATAAAACGGCTCGTCCCCCCTCTATTTTATGTGTGCTAAACTCAAATTTAAAAAAGGAGTTTACTATGAAAAAGATTTTTACTTTTATCACTTGTTTTGCTCTGTTTCTCTGTGCAGGTTGTTCGCGCCTTGTGCTTCTGCCTGAAAAGGCCGACGAACGCCAACCAACATACGTGCAAGCCTGCGACCTTCTGAAAGAAGGCAAGTACGAAGAGGCGTATCCCCTGTTTGTCTCCCTTGGTGACTACAAGGACAGCGCACTGCACACCCAAAAGTTTGCCCGTCTGCCCGTACAGATTGTCAAGGAAGATGACGGTATGTTGGAAGGAATATATCTGTTTACCACCGATTATTCTTATAACGAATACGGTGAATGTATCAGCGAAGTGGGCGCTTATGAAAACGAAGTCGGCCCCGGTTATTCGGAAAAAAGCACCTATGACCAATCGGGCAAACTGATTAAAAAAGAAACCTCCAGCGAAGCCGGTGAATCCACCATAACATATGAGTATGACGGCGATCATCTAATTAAAAAAATCGGGTATACAGAGGGTGCCAATGTCGGCGGTATTACAAGTTTTACCTATGATGACCAAGGCAACCGCTTATCTTCTAAGTTTGATTCATATATGGGCATCAATACCGAGGATTACGAGTCGCAAGAGCCATACAGCAGTGAAACTACCGAATATTATTATGACGAGCAAAACCGCTGTGTAAAAACGGTTAATCAATACGGAGAAGAATTTCTGTACACCTACACCGTAGAGTATAACCAAAATTCACTGCCGATAAAAATCATATCTGACGACGGACAAGGCAATCCGACCGAAACGTTATTTAAATATGACGATAGCGGCAGATGCACCGAAATTACTACCCCCTATGACCACACGGTTTATCGTTATGATAAGGGCGATCTGCCCGTTTCTGCCGCATTCACCCGCACCGACGGACAGCCCTGTGACATTACCTACACCTATAAACTGTTTTATCTTAGAAATAAAAAGGACAACACGCCTTTCCACATCAAAGAGCACCTGAGCTTTCTTGAATGGTAAAATTTAAATTCTATAAAAAACTGCGATGCACAAAAGTCCATCGGAGTTTTTATTGTGAGGTATCATTATCAAACGGTTGCGCGGTAAAGGAAGGTGACAATTTGTCCTCTGGTGCAATTGTCGCCGGGGGCAAACTTGGTGCTGCTCATACCCGAAGTTACGTTATTCTTTACTGCCCACAGCACTGCATTGTAATAGTAGTCACTCTTCTTTACGTCTTTAAACGGATTGGAAGCGTGTACTTTCTTACCGCCCTGCCCTCTCCATAAGAACGTTACAATCTGTCCGCGTGTGCAGACGTCATTGGGAGAGAATTTGGTGGCAGAGGTACCGCTGGTAACTTTGTTTTTAACCGCCCACAGTACCGCTTCGTAATAGTAGTCACTCTTTTTGACGTCGGTGAAGGGGTTGCTTCCCGTAACCTTGGGACTGCCTGCAGCTCTCCACATAAACGTCACGGCTTGTGCACGAGTGCAAGGCGAATTGGGACCAAATTTATTCTCGCTCAGACCTGACGTAATACCGTTTGCTACCGCCCATTGTACAGGTGTGTAGAAAAAGTCGCTCTTCTTTACGTCTGCAAAGCTGACTGCTGCTTTTTTGGGAATTTCCTGACTGTCAAGCAGTTTGTTACAACGGGTGCAACGCTTTTCTTTCAGACCGACAGCACTTGCCGTCGCATCTTTTACGGTTTTCCATTTTCCGTCATGCTTGTTATTGGTGGGGATTTCCACATTGGTTTTCACTGTTTTATGACAAACGGTACATTCAGTGTGCCCCGTGCCTTTGTTTTTACAGTTGGCGGCTTTATCAACGATCAACGCGCCTTCCGTATGTCCTGCAACGGTAACGTCAAAGGTTGTGCTCTTACCGTAGGTTGTTACTCTCAAAGTCAAAGTGCCTTCGACGGAATTGTCAAATCCGCTGACCATGGCGGTTGTCAGATTGATAACGCTGACGGTATCATTGTCATATAACACCGTTACTTTACCGCCTGTTACATCAAGCGCATCCCGACCTGCATGATAGACTGTTTTGATCGGCAAGGTGGTTACCGCAATGCTTTCTACACTCTTATAAAGTAATCCGGAAATGGCATCGAGAATTGCCTGCGTTGCCGCATCCACGGTTTGCTGATTTGTGCTCGGCGGTAATGCTTTGGCAGTTTCCACAGCATTTTGAAGCGCCAAAACGGTGGCACCTGAGAAGTTTTCAACGTTGATATTTTCCGCTTCTTCTATGGCCGCATTCAGAGCGGTGCGGTCTGCAACACTGGGGACCATCTCATTTTCCAGATAAATCACGTGTTGCGCCGAGGCGATCCATTTGTTGTTCAAAAAGTCGCGACCTCGGATCAATATTCTGTCACTATAAACAGAAACGTAGTAGCCTTCACTGCCTACCGTTGCTTCTGCTTTGTTATATGCAGTAGCAGGAATATATCCGACCGCAGAACTGTTAAATTCAGCAGGACCGGAGCCGTCGGCAATGTGGAAGGAAGTCGGGTCATACAAGCTGGTATGCGAGTGACCGTTAAACATAATCACTTCAGGATAATTTTCAAAAATACTTTTCAGTGCTTCCTCCGTGTTGGCTCTGACGTAACTTTTGCCGCCGGTATTTGCCGTATTCTGATGCATCATCACAAAGGTGGGGCAACCGGGCTCTTTAGTTTTGAGTTTTGCTTCCAGCCAAGCAAGAGTGGTATTGTTGAGTTCAATCCAGTCTTTGTCCAGCACGTCGGTGCCAAGGAAGATAAACAAATAACCGTTTATCTTAAAGGAATAAGAAAGTGAACCCTCATACGCAAAATCAGTATCGGCAGGCAGTGTGCCCTTTACCAAATTATCCATATAGGGATTTACAAAATCTGCCAGAACGTTACCTGCAGGAATGGGAGTGCCGTAGCGGAATGTCTCGTGGTTGCCGAAATTGGTATAAACCGTCGGTTTTTCCTCCACCTCACTCAAGATTGAAAGGAACTGAGCATAGTCTTCATCGTATGCTCTGTCCACTATATCACCGTTGGCAAAAATACCGACAGAATCGGGGTTGATATTCTTAACATCTGCAAGCATCTTGCGCAAATGGTCATCGTGATGTTTTCTGCCTGCGGTGGTAGTGGAAATATGAATATCGCTGACCGCTTGGAACTGCAGTGTGGGCGCACCAAACGTATCGTTTCCTGCCACACCGTCGGGCAGTTTTACCATGGCGCATTCCTTTGATACGCCAAGGGTTTCGGAATAACTGTAGGCGCACAAATGAGTGGCTTCGGCAGGAATATAGGTGCCGCTTTTGATGCGGGTTGCCGCTTGAACACCTGTAATCGAAATGGGGGCAAAACCACTGTAATCTGAAAGTTTGCCGTTTTCATCTGCCCAGAACAGATAAATTCCATCGGCGCTATGATCTATCGGCAAAGTAACGGTAACAAAACCATCTGATTTTCCGCCACCTGTTTCCTCGATCTCATAGGTCACATTTTCGGGCGCCTTAAGTTCTGAAGTAGCGTCACTTCTCTTGGTCATTTCGGCATTGAGCCAGTGCCAAGACTCTCTTGCACCTGCGTCTTCACTCAACGCAATGGCAGTAACTGTGCCTTGGTTATTAGAGAAGTTACCCGAAACGTCTATTGCGGCAGTGCTGTTTTCAAGCGCAAAAGCCGACTTGATATCACCGATAAATTGATTGTTTTTAACGATAATCTGATCGGAGTAATCCTTTTGTTCGTCACTGTTGCCGTCGATACGATGCCATATAACGTTCTCATCGGCTGTAAAGGTATTGCCAACAAAATTATAATTAACATGTTCTGCTTCTACACTAAAAGCAATACTGTTTTCAACAAAAGTGTTGTTATAAACGTTGTTTACGATTTTACTTCTCTTGGTGACACCTTGAGTCAAATCCAGTTTGTTTGTAGTATAGTTATGCCAGTCTAAATTGAATATGTTTTGTAAAGGAGAAGCAAAAAAGTTGTCGTGAATATTCCATACGGCTGCTGTTGTCGGGCCGTTTGATGCTGCCGCCCTGGTAAAGAAAGGACGAGTGCAATCGAGCGCCATATATACACCACCGATATCGGCATGTTCTGCCACGATACCCAAAACCGCCGCCTTCGATTGCCCCTCTACGCGCAAACCTTCAATGGTAACGTATCGACAATAGGTATTGGCATTAGTACTATGCCAGTAAGGATACAGATATAACGGTTCTCCTGTTATGGTACTGTCTTTAATATAAATATTTTTCAGCGTAATTTTACAAGCGCCTTTACCGGAAAGATTAGAGCGAAGTTGACCCACCTCTGTGATTTCTACACCGTCTATCGTAATGATGTCAGCATAGTCATTTTGTGAGTCGGCACCGATATTAAAGCAGGAAGTGATAACACTTTCTCCCTCGCCTCGTTCATCAGCCAGTTCCCACCCATTTTCTTTATCATTGGGATCAATACCGAATTTGGCGCCAAGCAAAGTAATACTCTTTTTCACAACCAATCCTTCGGAATAGTTGCCCGCGCACAAATAAACAGTACCAAACTCCTGAGCCCTATCAACTGCCGCAACACCATTGGCAAAAGCGTTGACACCCCAAATGAGTTCAAATTTGCGGTTTCTGACCGTAATATCGGTTGGCAAATTTTCCTCTGTCCATTTCGGGTCAACAAAGAAAGTGTTGTTAGGCAACGTTTGAGAGGCAGTAATAATGCTCTGCGTTGTTACCTCTGATACAGCAGGTGCGTGTGTCCCTTCGCCGCCTTCGATACTCTTCACCGTCATTGCCTCGTCTTTCCAGTACCACTGGGTATCAACGTATTGCGGATAGAAATAAGGAACGGCAATGCTTTGACCGTCCTTTTCGGCATAGTTGCCGTTGACGGTAACGTAAGGATTACTTTGATTAAAGTTAAAGGCAGAGATGGTGTTCCCGTAAAAACGGTTACCTGTCACCACCATCTGATCGGAATAATCACCCTTCACATCAGAATAACCCGAAATAGTAAGCAGCTCTGCATCGGGCATACGATCGTGGTAAAATGCATTGCCTATAAAGTTAAAGTAAATATTCTGCGTTTTTACACGGAAAGCAATGGTGGAATTGGTGGTGGTGCCACCGTCTCTGTAGTTGTTTACAAAAACGTTGTTATAAATGTTACTGGTGATTTTACTGCGGTTTGCCACACCTGTTGAAAGAGAACCGCCGTTGGAGGCAGGATTGTCCCAGTTAAAATAAACTGTTCTGCCGACGGTAGCGGCAAACATATTATCGTGCAGACTCCAAACCACTTCAGCCGTAGAAGAACTTGAAGCAGAAGCGCTTTCAAAAAACGGTTTGGTGCAATCGGGCGCCATATATACGCCGCTGATGTCTGCCCGTTCTGCCGTCATTTTCATAACGGATCCGGTTGTATGCCCCTCTACACGTATATTTTCCATTGTTACATAACGCTGATAAACGTTTGAAAAACCTTTAGGGTTATACGGGCATAAAAAGAAAGTAGGACTGGTCTGCCAACTATCCTTCAAATAAAGATTTTTAAAGGTGAGTTTAGCAGCACCTTGGGCATCATAAGTAGAGGAAAATTGGGCATTATCGCTAAGCATAATACCATCTATTACAATTTCAGTGGCTTCTTCGTATACCTTGGTTTTGTCCATTCCCAAATCGATACGTGCTTCCAGTACTGTTTCGTCTTGTCCGCGCTCGGGATTGAGTGTCCAAAGATCTTTTTCTGCCGCACCCTTGATATTGGGATCAATGCCGAATTTAGCACCAAGCAATGTTAGACTCTTTTGAATGGTGATATTCGTATTAAAAGCGCCGGGGCAGAGATAAATTGTGCCAAACTTTGGCGCAGCATCCACAGCCTTTTGTGCATTTCCAAAAGCATTTTCGCCCCAAAAGAGTTCATAGGTTTTGCCCCTTACTGTGATATGCTCAGGCACATTTGCGGGTGTCCAACTCAGATTTACAAAGATCATATTGTCAGACAAAGATACTACTGCTGCCTTCTCGGTCTCCACTGCAAAAGTAATCGTAGTAACCATAGACAGAATCATCAGTACACTCAGCATCAAACAAAGTATTCTTTTCGCTTTCATATCTATTCTCTCCTTTTTAAAAAAACGAGTGTGATTCGGTTGACCGATCCCCCCACTTATGATATTATTATATATGGATTATGATACTGATTTAAATAGAAAACAGTTCATTGTTATGGATTATTGTTCGCGGAGGTCACAATGGAACAACTTACTGCTTATCATTTGAATAGCGACATTGATACCCTGAGCCACCATCAGTCGCGCCGTACAGCCACGCCTTGCTTTCTGTATCTATTGGAGGGCAACGGCTTTCTCAAAATCGGCAATGCCACGCACCCTTTCACAACAGGCCAATGTTGCCTGATTCCTGACAATACCGACCACTCCTATTGGGCAGAAAACAAAAATTGGAAATACCTTTGGATCTTATTTGACGGACCGATTTTCAAAGAAATTTTGCCCAAAACTGCTTTTTCTGCCGAAAACCCCATTGCCAACTGTTCCGAAGAGCAAGTCTCCCTATTTGAAATCATAAAGAACCACCGCTATCAATATCACGGACAGGAATACTACGACAATTTGTCCATCTTAGTAAAACTCTGTGCCTCATTCATTGGTTCCTTCCCCTCCCCACGCCAACTGATTTCGGACAATTCCGGTGCCTCCATCCGTTCCTTTATCAAAAACAACATTTCCCGTTCTGACCTAAACGTCAAACTTTTAATGCAGGTTACAGGATTGGGGCGCACCGCCCTGTATTCCCGATTCAAAAAAGAAGGGCGCTCCTCAATCAACGCTTACATTCGCGGCAATCAGATTACCAAGGCAAAGCACCTTTTGCGATCTACCGAATTACCCATCAATCAGGTTGCCTTTTCAGTAGGCTTTGAGGACCCGCTGTATTTTTCACGCGTGTTTAAACAACTGGTCGGCGCCGCCCCTTCCGCTTACCGTGATTTTTATATAAAGCAAAATAAAGAGCAAGAAGATTTTTCATAAAAATGACCACCGTTTGGGAGAAACTTCGTAAAGAAGTTTCTCCCAATTTCTTTTTACATAAAAATTGCCACTTTCAACTTGAGAGTGTCTTAGTGGGTTACATACTTTGAAAACACACCTATCTCAAAGATAAATGTTATTAGTGATATTGAAATCTTATGATTTCAGTGACATTACGGTTGACGGAACACAGAGGAACACAGAGGAACACAGAGGCAGAGGAACACAGAGGGAACACAGAGGGACGGTTCTATTGTGTTCTATTGTGTTCGGTCTTGGAACACAGAGGGACAGTTCTATTGTGTTCGGTCTTTGTTTTTATAACAAATAAAACCCACCAAAAAGCCAAGCAAAATCCAATTCTCAGCACCACTCCGGAAATACCCCCAAGCGCTTTTTAAAGAGATTTTGCCCGAAACTGCTTTTTCTCCCACTGCTATTGAAAAAGGAAAATTCCTGTGCTATACTTTGATTTGAAAGTAGGTGTTTTGATGCATTTTGCTATTGCCGGCACCACTATACCGAGTCACCCATTCACTTTATTGCTGCTTATTGGAATATGAAAGGACAAAACTATGTTTTTTGAAATGAATATTTATCCCAAATCACTTAAGATGCGCACACAGGTCAATGTTATTCTGCCTGATACAAAGGTTGCGCGTCCCTTTAAAACCCTGTGGCTGTTGCACGGACTAACCGACGATCACACCGCTTGGATGCGCAACACCAATATCGAGCGCTATGCAAATCAGTATGGTTTGGCAGTGGTGATGCCTGCGGTGCAAAGAAGTTGGTACACCGATACGGCATACGATGTAAACTATTTTACCTTCGTTACCAAAGAACTGCCCGAAATCTGCCGCACATATTTCAACGGTATGAGTGACCGTCGCGAAGATAACATCATTGCAGGACTGTCTATGGGCGGATACGGCGCAGTAAAATCGGCACTTCGTTGCCCCGAGCAATACGGTCATTGCATTGCATTGTCCGGCGCGTTGGATGTTACCCGTAAAGGCAGACCGCTTTACACTGAAGAGTGGCGCAGCATTTTCGATTTGGATATGAAAGACGAAGCCCAACTCAAAGGTAGTGAGCACGACGTGTATGCACTTGCCGAAAAAAACCACGCAAACGGCACTCCCTTCCCGAAACTCTATCTGTGGTGCGGCACCGAAGACACACTGCTGCAAAACAACAGAGATTTTCACGCTCTCCTTTCCGAGTTGAACATAGAGCATTGCTACGAAGAATCCGAGGGTGACCACTCTTGGAAATGGTGGGATAAACACATTCAGTCGGGACTTAAATTTATCTTTGAGGCATAAATCACGGAGGCATTCAATGAACCTAAAACTCGTCGGCGAACTCATCGGCATAATTTCAATTATCGTAAGTTTTTTTATATATCTGAGTAATAGCCGCAAAAAAATCCTTGTTTTCAAAGGCATAACCGATGCATTGTGGGCGCTCAATTCTCTCTTCATCGGCGCATTCACCGGATTTGTAATCAATATTATTATGATATTCCGCGAATATGTATTTTACCATCGGATGAGCAAAAAATGGGCGCAGCACAAAGTCTGGTTATACTTTTTCTGCGCGGTCTGCTTTGCCTCCCCAATGATTGAAATAATAAAAACGGGTGAATTTATGCTGGTCCCATTCTTTCCGGCAATCGGCAGTATAACGGCGGTATTCGGGTTTTACGATACAAACCC
Organism: Eubacteriales bacterium; assembly: GCA_045648705.1. Classification (GTDB taxonomy): domain Bacteria; phylum Bacillota; class Clostridia; order Oscillospirales; family QAKW01; genus Firm-08. The sequence goes on from JAZROO010000018.1 coordinate 14,406, forward strand.
AAAAAGAATACGGCTGCTCAACTTTGTGGCAACGATGCCATGGTTTGCTTACGCCATTTACACAAACAACATCACCTTATCCCTATCCTCCGTCATAACAGTAGGGTCGATATTATCCGGTGTGTTACTCTCTCATAAATCAAAGAAAAAAGATTAAGCATTTTCAAAAATATATAAAAAGACACTTTCAAGAATTGAAAGTGTCTTTTTTTAAATTGTGCTAAGGTCACAAAAATGATTTAATTGCCTTTAATTCCGGCACACTGAAAATGCCGCCGTACTTGGTCGTAGACAACCCTGCCGATGCACAGGCAAAGGAAACGATGTCCTCCAGTTCCTCTTTAACAAGTGCCTCGGGCGCTTTGCCCAACATAAGCAGTTTATAAATGGCACTGCCCGTGAAGATATCACCTGCACCGGTAGTGTCCACCACTTTGATGCCCGAAAGGGAATCAATATGACCCTCTGTTTGCTTATTTTTAAAATAGCACCCCTCGGCACCACAGGTAACGAAAACGAGTTTTACCCCGTAATTTTCCAAAATATGCGCCGCTCCTTCTTTGACGCCCAATCCAAAGAGAAACTCCACTTCCTCGTCGCTGATTTTCACAATGTCTGCCTGTTTCATTCCCCACAACAGTTGCTCTTTAGCCGTCTTTATATCCGTCCAAAGCGGCTTTCTGAGGTTGGGGTCATAGGTGATGAGTTTTCCCTTTTGTTTGGCATATGCCACTGCTTTTTGCGTTGCGGTGCGGGAGGGCTCGTCTGTCAGACTCAAGGAGCCAAAATGAAAGATTTTAGCAACATCTATGAGTTTTAAATCAATTTCCTCAAACTTAAGCGCAATATCGGCTCCGGGTTTACGAGCAAATGAAAATTCGCGATCGCCGGTGGCATCCAGGGTGACAAATGCAAGGGTGGTAAACACATCATCCGCCATCACAAGACCCTGCGTATTGATCCCCACCGTATCCAGTGTGCCCTTCAACAGTTTGCCGAAAGTATCGTTTCCGACTTTGCCGAGAAAGGCGGTTTTGGCGCCAAATTTTGTAAGTGCCGCCAAGAAATTGGCAGGGGCACCGCCGGGGTGCGCCGCCATGGTGGGATACCCGTCTGCATCGACACTCTGACAAGTGAAATCTATTAAAAGTTCCCCTAAAGCAACCACGTCAAACCCCATATAGCAACCTCCCCCAGAATCAATTGACAAAAATCGGTTTTCGTTTTATACTACAAGTATACTATACAGAAAGGAATATTACAATGGATTATTCACAAAAACTGAAATACCATTTTCAAACGAAAAAGGGCTGGGTAAACGACCCCAACGGGCTTGTGTATTTTGATGGATATTATCACGTTTTTTATCAGCATTCTCCGAACTTTGAAGCGCCTTGGAATGAGCCGATGCATTGGGGACACGCTCGTACCAAAGACTTTCTTAATTGGGAGGAACTTCCCATTGCCCTATATCCCGATCAAGAATACGATTCCAACGGTTGTTGGTCTGGCACCGCCATTGAAAAAGACGGCGTTTTATATTTGTATTATGCTTCTGTTAAAAAAACCGAGGAAAACGACAAGTTTCAGTCGGTCAGTGTTGCCTACTCCAAAGACGGCATCCATTTTGAAAAGTATGAGGGTAACCCCATTATCCCCACCTTCCCCTCCGACGGTGGCCCCGATTTCCGTGACCCTGCCGTTTGCTGTATTGACGGTAAATACTATCTGATTATGGCGGCAGGCAATCCAGAAACCCAAACAGCACGACTGCTGATGTACCAAAGCGAAGATATGTTTCATTGGGAATATAAAGGCATCGTAAGTGAGTGGGAGCAGTGCAAATATGCCGAATGCCCCTCGATTATGCAGGTGGATGATCAGTGCTTACTGTCGGCTTCGGTTTGCCAACTGGATAAAAAGCATTATTTTTCCATTATGTACGGCTCCCTTACCGACGGCAAATTTGAAATGCAGTATACTGCTGAAGTTGACAAAGGGCCCGACCAATATGCAGGTCAGATTTTCACCGACCATCTTGGCCGCCAAATTTTAATCAGTTGGGTGCCCGGTTGGAAGTATAAGAAATTTCGTGAATACGATGTGGGCTGTATGTCGGCGCCGCGCGAAATCAAGCTGATCGACGGGGAGATTTGCGGTTATCCCATCAAAGAACTTGAGCATCTGCTGACTGACAGTGACCCCGCCATAAAACGCACCGAAAACGGCTTTATCATCGAGCGTGAGGGCAGAGAACCCGTTGTGTATGAAGGTAAAATACACGACCTTAAAATTCTGAGAGACGGCTATATCATCGAAGTGTTTGTAAACGGTGGTAAGGAAGTCTTTACTGCCCTGCTGTAAATACCGTTTTTTGTGCTTTTGTTGCTAAAAATTCTAAAAACAGGAATTTGAAGCAATTTACATTTCAGACCTGATTGTTTATAATATTATCATCCATTTTAGAAACTTAAGGAGACTTGGTATGGAACTTTCAACAAGAGAACGCATTCTACGCACCTATCGCCATCAAGATGTAGACCGTATTGCAATGGTAGACAGAGCATGGGCTGGCACTTTAGCTCGTTGGCAAAAAGAAGGTTTGCCGGCAGGCATGGAGTGGCAGGACTATTTTGGGTTTGACAAAATATCCAGTATTGGCCCTGACAATTCGCCGCGCTTTGAAATCAAAATTTTAGAAAAAACAGACCGTTATACCATCCAAACAGATAAATGGGGTCAAACCAAGCGCATCTTTAACGAGCTGGACTCTACTCCTGAGGTGCTTGATAATTACTATTGCGATTCTACAAAATGGTTGGAAGCCAAAGAAAAAATGCTCACGCATTATGAAGACCGTATTCCGTGGGACTATCTGAAAGAAAATTATCCCAAGTGGAAGGCAGAGGGGCGCTTTTTGCAGTTTGTTGTATGGTTTGGTTTTGACGTGGCGCACTCTTATATGATCGGCACCGAAAACGTGCTGATGGGAATGATTGAAGAGCCCGAATGGTTTAGGGACGTGGTGGAAACTTATCTTACCACCTCTCTTGCACTCTGCCAAAAGATACTGGATGCAGGATATGAGTTTGACGGCATCTTTTGGTACGATGATATGGGATATAAAAACACTCCGTTTTTCTCTCCGCAGATGTACCGTGAACTCTTAAAACCCTACCATAAAAGAGCAGTAGATTGGGCGCACGAACGCGGCATGGTTGCAAAACTGCACTCCTGCGGTTTTATTGAGCCGCTTCTTCCCGATATTTTGGAAACAGGCGTAGATATGTTGGAGCGCCTTGAAGTTAAAGCAGGAATGAATCCCGAAAGAATCAAATTGACTTATGGTGATAAACTTGCTTTCCACGGCGGCATCAATGCACAACTTTGGGACAACTTTGACCTTGTCAAAGCTGAAATGGAGCGCATCATTCCCATAATGAAGCAAGGTGGCGGCTATATCTTTGGCTCCGACCACTCTATTCCAAACAACGTTTCTTTTGAAAATATGAAGCTGATCAGCGAACTGGCACATAAACTCGGTAAATATTAAAATTTACCTCAAATCACGTAAAAAAGCATCGCACAGAAAACTTCTGTGCGATGCTTTTTTTATACAATTCTGTTGCGGTTTTTACCGTCAAAAAATGAGCGAATATTCTGCGCCATTTCGTTGATTACGCGGTTACGGGTTTCCTGTGCACCCCACGCGGTGTGCGGCGTGAGAATCACGTTTTCCCTGTCCACAATTTTGTGATAAGGATGCTCGAGTGAAAACGGCTCACTGGAAAAAACGTCAACCCCGATGCCGCCAAGTCGGTTTTCAAGGATTGCCTGTGCCAGTGCCGCTTCGTCGGTAACGGCACCGCGCGCGGTGTTAATCACAATTGCCGTCGGCTTCATCATTTTGATGCGCTCGTCGGAAATCAGTCCGCGAGTCTCGTCAGTGAGCGGTGTGTGCAGTGAAATAATATCGGAACGTTTGCAAAGCGTGTCAATATCAACCGTTTCAAAATCACTGTCCTTCTTTCTGCGGCTGACAAGCACTCTGCAACCAAAGGCACTTGCGACCTTTGCAACTTGTTTGCCGATGTTACCGAAACCAACGATGCCCCACGTCTGTCCGCATAGTTCGTGCCACACAGGCGTGAGCAAATTGGCAACCTTGCTTTGACTATAAGTCCCAGTATGAACGTATTTGCGGTACTCAGACAAATGGTTTACAAGATAGAGCGCCATTGCCACCGTAAGCTGCGCGACAGCGTGGGTAGAATACCCAGGCACGTTGCAAAGGGCAATATCGTTTGCTTTGCAATAATCGGTATCAATATTGTCATACCCCGTTGCCGCCACACAAATCAGCCGCACTTTCGAGCCTTTTAAATTGCTTTCATTCAGTTTAAGCTTGTTGACACATACAACGTCACACTCCGCAATGCGACCTGCCACTTCATCTTGGGCGGTGGTTTGAAACAGACTAACCTCGCCTGTTTCATAGAACGGTTGTAAACAAACGTCACTTCCCAGTGTCGCCGCATCCAAAACGGTAATTTTCATTGTTATCACCTCTATTTGTATTTTATCATACCGTGCTATAATATTGCAAGGCAAGTTTTTAATGAATTGAACAATGTTCATGATTTGAGGCTAAGCCTCATGAATTGCACCTTCGGTGCATGAATTGAGTCCTTTGGACTCATTGCGGAAAAATTTTGACCGAGTCAAAATTTTATTTGAATATCGAAAAATAAAACCTCTCGGATATTTATGTTTCCGAGAGGTTTAAATTTATTCCTTGGTTTTTTTCGCTGTAGATATTGATGCAACTAAAAGTCTTCTGAGTTTGCTGCACTTTGCATATAATTCAGAATATTCATCAGCAGTTATCATTCCGGTATCTTTGAACAAGCCAAGCCAATAATCACTCTCATAACATTCCTTTAAAGCAATTTGGAGTTTGTTTACAAAATCAGCTCTACTTGCCGCATAATTAGCTTCATGGATGTTTGCGCCTATGCTTGTTCCGCTTCTTAAAATTTGATTTAATAATATGTTTCCTTTTTGACAATCTTTAACTTTAACAGATAGATTTACAATATCAACCGCAAACTGCCGCGATAAATCAACAAGTTTATTCTCTTTCATGATATTTCTCCAAAATTTTAAAGCTAAAATTTTTGCGTTTGATTATAAACTAATTATACTATACGCCCACCAAAATAGCAACTTTCTTTAATACCTTTTGAGATTAAAATTTTGACACGGTCAAAATTTTTTCCCAAATGCGACAAAGTCGCAATTCATGAGCCTTATGGCTCAACTTATGAAATCGAAGATTTCAATTCATGCACCGTTAGGTGCAATTCATAAAAACCTCCCGTAGTCATAGACTACGGGAGGTTTTTATCTTAGTTGTTTTCTGCAGCCAACTCGTCCTCAAGCACAGCTTGGAGGAAGGGGTTGCTTTCAACGCCGAGTTCGGTGTCGTCCCCTGCGGTGATGGCTTCCGTCATACCCAGGGAGATGAGCTCCATCTCAGGCTTTTGATAATATTTTTTCATAGCCGCACCTAACCTTTACTCTGCAACTGCAAATTCAAAGGGAGTTGCATCACTTTGTACTTCAACACCGGCATCGGAAATGATAACGGCGGAAACGGTGAGGTCGGTAATGCTATCATCAGCAGTTCTTTCCAGAATTGCGGAGAAAGCTTTTTCGTAGTCTGCAATTTGTGTGTTGTAGCTACCCATAACTTCAGCTACGAAAGAATCAAGATATACGAAATCTTGAACTGCAACGTAGTTGTCGGGCTTGGTCCAGGTCAGTCTGATGACAACCTTGGTAGCACTGCTTTCAGCACCGGCAGCCAGAGCGGCATTTACGTAGCTGTCAAAGATGGGAGCAAATACGAATTTTGCAGAATCGGTACCAACGGTAAATTTGGTACGAGTGTTATTAACGTCGGTAAACAGATAACCTTCGCCGTCGTAAACGGGCAGATAACCCTCGTTGGCAGCATCGAGTGCTACGAGGTCTTTGTCAACAATCAGTTTACCTTCGCCAACGCTATCGATAATAGCAGAGCCATTAAATCCGATTACGTAACCTGCAGCCAAATCAAAGCCGGCAAGGTCGATGGTAATGCCACTGTTGATCAGGATATATGCAGCAACATCAGCAACGTCTGCATTCAGAACGATGGTCTCGCCTGTCTTTACTGCAGCCAATGCTTCAGCAAAGGTTGCATAGAATTCAGCGCCGATGCGAGCTTCTGCAACACTTGCAGGGATTTCAACTTCTTTTTCGTCACCGCAAACACCGCAAGTTACCTTGCCAACACCGGGAACGCCGGGCTTGGCAGGAGTAACTACTTCAAGGTCACCATATTTATGATCATCGGATTTTTCAATTGCGATGACAGTTTCAATAACGTACTTACAAACGGTACATACGGTATGACCTACACCTGCATCTTTACAGGTGGGCTCGGTATCAACGATTACCTCACCTGCGATATGCTCTTCAAAACCGTCTTTGGCGGTACAACCGTCAGCGGTACATTTATAATAGTGACCGGTTTCGTCTTTGGTCAGTTCGGTTGCA
>JAZROO010000019.1:0-1988 GCA_045648705.1 Eubacteriales bacterium
TATCCAAAAACTAATGGCTCTCGACTTTTGCCATATGCACGGGCCCGAGCATCACGTTATGGTTGGCTCTGCCTTGCTTACTGCCTATAAAAACGCAGGAGGCGAAATTGACCTACATAAAGCGCTTGTGGAAATGCAGACTCGTGGCAAACAAGTCCCCGGTGGAGTCTGCGGTTTTTGGGGCGCTTGCGGCGCAGGGATCAGCACCGGTATGTTTGTTTCAATCATAACCGGCTCAACACCCTTGGCAAATGAGGCGTGGGGACTCTCTAACAAAATGACCTCTGCCGCACTCGGTGCAATTGGTGAGGTCGGCGGCCCACGTTGTTGTAAGCGCGATTCTTACCTTGCCATTACCAAGGCGGTGGAATTTGTCAAAGAAAACCTCGGTATAGAGATGGAACTTGATAAAATTAAATGCATCCACTCGGCACAAAATAACCAATGCATTAAAGAGAGGTGCCCTTTTAGATGAAAAAAATAGCCTTTCTTTGCGTACATAATTCCTGTCGCAGTCAAATTGCCGAGGCACTAGGAAAACGCCTGCGTGGCAATGAGTTTGACTTTTATTCAGCAGGAACCGAAACCAAACCGCAGATAAACGGGGATGCCGTAAGATTGATGAAACAACTCTACGGTATCGATATAGAGCAAACACAGTATAGTAAAACTATCGATAAAATTCCTACACCCGATATTGTAATTTCAATGGGTTGCGATGTTGGTTGCCCCTATATCGGCAGATCCTTTGACGATAACTGGAATCTGCCCGACCCCACAGGAAAAAGTGATGAAGTGTTCAAATCTGTGATTGCCGAGATTGAAAAACGGATACTCAGCTTAGTGTAATTTTAAATTATCATATGGTATAATCAATTTGATAAATTTATTTTTGACGAAAGGCGTGCGATCGTATGAATAATATCATGGAACACATAAAAGCAAGAAGAAGTGTTCGTAACTATGACGGCCGAGCACTTGATGAAAGCACAAAGAAACAACTCCTATCGTATGCAAATACTATTCAAAACCCATTCAATATCCCCGTTGTGTTTAAATTCCTCGATGCTAAAAAAGACGGTCTGACCTGTCCCGTTGTAAGCGGTACAGAACTTTATGTCGGTGGAAAAATTGAAAATGTGCCGAAAGCAAGCGTTGCGTTTGGCTATTCCTTTGAAGAGTTTGTGTTGTATGCGCAGTCACTCGGTCTCGGTACCGTATGGCTTGGCGGCACGATGAATCGCTCCGCCTTTGAACAGGCAATGGAACTAGGCGAAAACGAAATGATGCCATGCGCCACTCCTATAGGCTATACTGCAAAGAAAATGTCTATTAGGGAAAATATGATGCGAAAGGCAATCAAAGCCGATGAACGTTTGCCTTTTGAAGAACTGTTCTTTGACGGTTCATTTGATACACCGCTGACAAAAGAAAAGGCAGGCGAATTCGCTGAGCCTCTCAGCATGGTTCGCCTTGCTCCGTCTGCGGTAAATAAACAGCCTTGGCGTGTTGTTATAGCGGATAATACTGCTCACTTTTATCTCAAACGTAGCAAAGGATTCGGCCACGAAGGAAAACTGGATATGCAGATGATCGATATGGGCATTGCACTCTGTCATTTTGCACTTACTGCAGAGGAAAATGGTTTAAAGATTAATTTTGTTCAAGACGATCCGAAACTTGCCCTAAACTACGATGTAGAGTACATCGCATCGTACAAAATCATATAATCGTTCATACAATAAAAACTCGCTGCTGCGGCAGCGAGTTTTTTCGTTAATAGAATATTATTTAATTTCTTGTTCAATATCATCAAAAATATCGGCATCAAAGAATTCTCGGAGCGAAATTTCTAATCCGTCACATAATTTCTTAATAGTGATAATACCAGGATTCTGACTCTTTTCGTTCAAAACACTATAAAGAGTAGACGGAGATATACCCGAAATATTTGCTAAAGCATTTATTGCAATATTTTTCTGATTACA
>JAZROO010000020.1:0-14060 GCA_045648705.1 Eubacteriales bacterium
CACAGTTATGATGCTTGTATCGATGCTGCCGCTGAATGCATTTGCATACGACTATGAAGATGTCGTAAGCATTGTTGTTTCGCCGGTGGAGCTCATCGAGAATTATGACGGTTGGTACGAAGATGTGTATGACGAGGACAATTTTGCGGTGGAAGACAGATGGTTTAATTACGATGTCAAACCGGAAAATGTGGTGATTACATTTAAAGACGGGACACAGTATTCGGGCTCCTTTGAAGAGGTAAATGAACTTACAAACTATGCTATGGGTTTGAATACGAAGCAGTCTTATGAAAATCAGTGGGGTCTTGGCGACCATACGGTAATCATCAGTGTGTACGGCTTTGAAGCCGAGTTCACTGCAACCGTTGTGGAAACTCCGGTGGACAGTATTGTTTTCGGTCCTGTAGAACATATAGCGCTATGGGATGGCAGTTGGAATGGTCACACCGATGAAAATGGAAACTATATAGAAAACTCGTGGTTTGGATATAACGTGATGCCGGACAATATAACCGTTAACTTCAAAAACGGAACTTCGGTGTCCGGTAATGAAACGGAAATTCAAGAAGCCACAGGGTATCATTTTTCATACGATTGGGGACAATCGTATGAGCAACAATGGGGAATCGGAGCACATAGAGTACCCATATCTTTTCTTGGATATCAGACAGAAATTGTTGTAAATGTTGTGGAAAGCCCTGTTGAAAGTATTACGGTTGATCCTATAGAGAATATTTTGAATTGGGACGGTTGGATGCAAGAAGTAGGAGATTTGGATGACCAGGGAAACTACGTAGTAAAAGACACCTGGTTTGAATACAATATATATCCTCAAAATATTACCGTTAACTTTAAAAACGGAACGCAGATTTCGGGAGAGTATTCGGAAATTGCTGAAATTACAAATAGTGATATATATACGAAAAGTACCCAATCATATGAAAACCAGTGGGGACTCGGCGAGCACAAGGTTACCATTGGTATGCGTGGCTATGAAACGGAATACACTGTAAAAGTTGTAGAAACCCCCATTGAAAGCATTGTCGTAGAGTCGATGGAGTACATTGAAAAGTGGGACGGCGGCTGGAGCGGCCACTATGATGAACAGGATAATTATTTTGAAAGAACCTGGTTTGAATATAATACATATCCTCAAAATATCACGATTAATTATAAGGATGGCACACAGCTTTCCGGAACTTATGATGAGGTTAACGAACTCGTTGACTACGCTTTGAACTCCTATTCAGATCAATGCTATGAAAATCAGTGGGGAGTGGGAGAGCACAAGGTTACCATCGGTATGCTTGGCTATGAAACGGAATACACTATAAAAGTTGTAGAAACCCCCGTTGAAAGCATCGTTATAGAGCCGGTGGAGTGCATTGAGTATTGCGACGGTTACTGGGACGGATATTGGGACGAGATCAACGAGGTCTACGTTGAGAAAGCATGGTATCAATACCATGCAAGTCCTGCTGCAGTAACTGTCAAGTTCAAGGATGGTACCACGATAACCGGTAGTGAAGAAGATATTTATAATACTCTGGGAGTTTGGCTTGACTACGACACAGAACAGTCTTATGAGAATCAGTGGACAGTCGGAGAGAACACAGTAAAAGTCAATTTTTACGGTTATGAAACAGAGTATGTCGTAAATATTTTGGAAACGCCCATTGCATCCATTGAAGTAGACGAAATTTCCTATATTCAAGGTACCGTTGGAATTGATTACGGAACCTGGTTTGAGTATGATGTTTATCCTAACAATATCACTGTAACGTTTAAAGACGGAAGAGTGATATCTGGTTATTATGGTGATATTTGCGAAGAATTTAACTGCGATGTATGGGTCGATAGTGATCAGTCGGAGGAAAATCCTTGGGGTGTCGGTAAGCATAGCGTTACTTTGAATTTGATGGGCTTTGAAACGGATTATTTCATCACCATCACAGAGAGCCCCATTAAAAAAATCGTCATCAAAGACGAGATTTTGATCCAAGGTATCGACTCGTATGATGACGGTGAAATTGAACGTTATTATCCGTATGCTATGTTATCTGAGGTGATAGCAAAAGGCGGAGCGAGCGTTGAAAACAAGGGCGACCACGTTATATATAACGGGGAAGAATATTACATTGCTGATAATTCGTGGGAAATGCAATACGAGCAGGAGTGGACTCCCGGCAATACATATAAGGTCACCGTTTCGGTGCTGGGCGTAAGCGCTACATTCAACGTTACCATCGCGGAAAATCCGATTCAGTCGATAGAAATTGCAAAAATGCCGGAAAAAACGGAGTATTTGTTAGGGGAATTATTCAACCTGAAGGGTGCAACTCTTAAGGTTAAATATAAAGACGGCTCCTCTGAAAACGTTGTGATCGATAACGACTACAACGATGATTTTTATCAGGTTGTCTATCTGCAAAAAATTCAGAAATACAACCCCGTTGAGACTTTAGATGAGTGTTTGCTGGAATTGCTCGGAGAGCAAGTTGTGACGATTGAACTGTTTGGCAAACAGGTAGAAATTCCCATTACTGTCAAAGAAAGTCCCATGGAAAGCATCTCTATCAGAGAAAATAAAGACAAATCCTTAGTTATCACCGTGACCAACACCGACGGAACAAGCTATGATATGGCGGTGAAGGATATATACGACTACTGGTATATGGAAGCGCCGCACCATATTATTGTTACCGATAAGGGCATTTTCCTTGGGCATGTTCATGCACAAGAGGGGTCCTTCTTCATCGATTTGTATGATATCTATGACGAAAACGTACTCACAAGCAATGAACTCTCTGACAGTGAGTGGTTTAAGGCGAATCAGTATGCCGAAGGAATCAATTGGGATATTAAGAATTGTTACGATTTTGATTATGTGGACGTAATGAACTTTGACGGCAAACTCACTGCTGACAACATCGATGAAATTCTCATGCTCGTCTACTGCGCAGAGGGCTTGTGGGATGACGAGGATAAAGAAATTGAATATGACAAATATATGTATCATGAGATCTTTGCCGCTGAGCGTATTCGTGAAATGCTCAAAAAGCATTTTGCCGTGCAAAACGTAGATCTCTCCTTGTCAAAAAATTATAACGCGAAGGCAGATACATATAAATTTACAGATTTTCTCGCCGCAGGTGGCGGACAGAAATATTGCCCCGATCAGACAAGCTACAGCAACGGCGTATGGACGACAAAATCTATGTTTGCTGACGATGAGGGTAATATAATTACCATAACCCTTCGCCTGAATGATGAGCAAAAGGTTATCAGCTTTGATATAGTTGACCCGACACATGAGCACAGCTATGACAATGCCTGTGACACCACTTGCAACAACTGCGAAGCTGAAAGAGAAATCACTCATAAATATCAATCGACATATAATGCGGCCAGTCATTTTGAAGAGTGTACAATCTGTGGCTATATCGGTTTTGGAGAGCCGCACGAATTTGTAAACAACTGTGATACCAATTGCGATTGCGGTTATGTAAGAAAAATCACTCACAGTTATGGCCAGTATGTGTACAACAACGATGCCACCACCAAAAAGGATGGCACCAAGACTCGTGCCTGTAAGATTTGCGGCAAAAAGCAGACTGTCACCGCCACGGGAACGAAACTCAAAGCAACCTTTACGGATATAAAACCCAAAGAATTTTACTACACCCCTGTACTGTGGGCGGTAGAAAAGGGTATCACCGCAGGTACCAGTGCAACGAGCTTTGCACCCGATGAAGCCTGTACCCGCGGACAGATCGTAACGTTTTTGTGGAGAGCGGCAGGCTGTCCGACACCGAAATCAAGCAAAAACCCCTTTACCGACGTTAAAAAATCGGATTATTATTACAAGGCAGTTTTGTGGGCGGTAGAAAAAGGCATCACCGCAGGTATGACCCAAACCACCTTTGCACCCAAAGCTTCTTGCACCCGTGGGCAGATCGCAACATTTTTATGGAGAGCAAACGGAAGTAAATCAGCCTCTTCTAAAAATCCCTTTAAGGATATTAAAAAGAAGGATTATTATTACAAGGCAGTTTTGTGGGCAGTAGGTGACGGCATCACCGCCGGTATGACCAAAACCACATTTGCCCCCGATGATGTTTGCACACGCGGACAGATTGCAACCTTCCTGTATCGCTATTATAACTAAAAATTTGTGATCATTCTCTTTTAAATAAAATTAAAAACGGTTCTCTTTGCCAAGTGGCAAAGAGAACCGTTTTTTGTGTGCTTATTAGTAGTATCTATGTAAGAAAGTTACGATTTGCCCACGGGTGCAAGGGGCGCTCGGTGCAAAGGTGGTTTTGGTTGTGCCGGAGGTGATTTCCTTTTCCACTGCCCAAAGCACTGCTTTAAAATAGTAATCAGACTTTTTAACGTCCTTGAAAGGCAGTTTGCTCGTTTTCACTTGGGGAGTACCTGCCGCTCTCCACAAAAACGCGGCTATCTGACCGCGAGTGCAGGGGGCACTTGGGGAGAAGGTGGAGTTGCTTGTTCCGGAAGTGATGTTTTTGCCGACTGCCCAAAGCACCGCATTATAATAAAAATCACTCTTTTTAACGTCGGTAAAGGGATTTTTGCTTGATTTCGGCGTCGGGCAGCCTGCCGCTCTCCACAAAAACGTTACGATTTGTCCACGGGTGCAGGGAGCCTTTGGCGCAAAGGTGGTTTTGGTTGTACCGGCGGTGATGTCCTTTTCGACTGCCCACAGAACAGCACTGTAGTAGAAATCCGATTTCTTTACGTCGGTAAAGGGATTGCGTTGTTGCGGCTGGGTGGTTGGAAGTTTGGTGCCTGCCGCGGTGACGGTTTCTTTGTGTCCGCAAACCGAGCAGGTGCGCGTTTTGGTGCCGTCTTTTTTGGTGGTGGCGTCGTTGTTGTAAACGTAATTGCCGAAATTGTGCTTGGTGACACGAATGGCACCGCAAACGTTGCAAGTGATGTCACAGGCATCACTGTAAATGTGATTTGCTACCTCTTTGAAAAAACCACACTCGCAAATACTGCCGCAATCGTCTGTAAAGACGTGGGGGGTAACATCTGTAATCTCGTCGCAATCGATGCAGATTTTATAGTGGTTTTGCTCGTCAAAGGCCGACTGATAGTTGTGACGGGAATATTCGGCATATGTGATAGTGGTTAAGCGCCCCTCTTTCCAAAGGCACAAATCCTCGAGTGCCAAATTATAGCTTTTCAGTTTTTCTTCCAAAGCCGAAGCGTTTTGAAAGTTATTCATAGCGGAAGTGAGGGCGGTAATGTTATCGGTGTGTGTGCCGTAGGCGCCGCCAACGGTGCCGCCTGCACCGTTTGAGATGTTGTGATAAAAGTCGGTATAAGCGGTGCTTGAATTGGAGATGGCAGATAGGTTTTGCGTCGGTGCCAAAAGGGTGCTAGTATTGTAAAAACGATACACGCTTCCATACATCGAGTAGCACAGTCCGTTAGCGGTAGCACCGCCCGAAAGAGTTATATCAGCGTGGCAGTTGATGATACTGCCTTTACTGCCGAGGGTGCGCACGATTTGCGCGTTACTTCCTGCGGTAATCGACCCTTGAAATGTCAGATTCATCACAACTCCGCCAACATAGGGGAAAACGGAAACGTCTTTTTCTCCTGAGGTGATGGCAACGCGCAGTGTGTGTCCGCCACCGTCATAGATGCCGCCAAATGACTTTTTGGAATATCCCGATGCATCGGTGCCGACGTATGCGGAAACACCCGTCATATCAATATCAGCCGTTTGCAAAAAGTATTTTCCGTAGGCATAAGAATTTTGGTTGTCGTTGGAGTCGGAGATGATTTTGCTTTCAAATAATTTGGTCAGTTTTTTAAAGTCCGAAGCATTTTGAATCAAAAAGGGATTGGCCTTGGTGCCCAAGCCTTCAAAGGCTTGATCGATGGTGATGGGCAGGTTAACCGAAAGGTCACCGTAGCGGATGGTTACTTGTTTGTTGTTTGCCGAAAGCGGCGTTTCGGTGTCGCAGTACCAACCTTTTACAACTCTTTCCCTATCACCAAAGGTGGCAACGATTTCCATACCGCGCGGATCAAACTTTTCACCGCTCATATAGTCGGTGGTGTCGGGCGCTTTAGAAACGCGAATGGCGGTGGCGGACACGCGATCTTCGGTGTAAGACGGGAAAATGAAGCAGGCAGAGGGAATTTTCTTTTTGGTCGTCAGGTCGGTGCCGATATAGGTGATATCGTCGGCATAAACGTATACGGCATATCCTTCACTGCCTTTTTCAACGGTCGCATCTTTGTAGTCGAGTGTGCCGTCTGCGCGGTAAACGCGCGGTTGGGAAAGGGAGGAATTGTGAATCATACGTGCGGCGGTGCCGCTGACGGTCGAGAAATTATACCCCTCGCGCAGAGCGACGTGGGAGTGACCGCTCATTACGATACATTCTTTGTAGGTTTCCAGCAGCGCCTTGTAGCGCAAATTGTTGGGAAATTGCGGTGAGAGTATGATGGCATTGCTGTAAGCACCGTTTGGTCTGTCACCGGGTCCCCAATTTCTGACAAAGGAGTGTTGCACGATAAAAATATTGGTATTGGTGCCACTGTAGGTTTTTAAAAGATTTTCAAGCCAATCCAGTTGCGCTGTCGAAAAGTTGTCTTGCGATGCGGAGGAGGAAGAAGAACTGATCTCTTGCGCCATGCAGATAAACAGGTTGTCCTTTTCTCCCGTTCCGCCCGACAAAAGCACGTAATAATAGGGACTGTTTGGATAGGGACGAACTTCGTTTGGACTGCTCGTGTAGGTCAGAAAACCGGAAATATCGGTGGCTTCGTGGTTGCCGCGTGATTCGTAAATTCTGTCGGCAGGGAAGCGCGAGTCGTTAATGGTCGCAATGTATTCTTGATATTCCTTAGCAGAGCCGACGTCGGATATATCCCCCGAAACAAACACGTATTCAAGCCCAAGGTCATCAAAGTAGTTCAGTGCGCTGATGAGTTTGGGCGCGGCACCTTGAGAAGTATAGTTAATATGTATATCACTGACCGAAGCAAAGGAAAATTCGGGCGTTTCGGCAAAGCGTTTATATGTCGGCAAGGTATATGCCGCCACAAGCGCGCTTGCGGCAGAGGTGGGGGTGGCAGATGCGCTCCAAAAAGCAAGCAGACGCGTCGCTTCCATAGGAATGGCAACGCCTTCGGCAAATGCGTAGGTAACGGGGCTTTTGGTCGCGGTAAGGGAGGCGATGTGCTCATAGTCCGAAAGGACACCTGCATCATCTGCCCAATATAAATAGTAGTATCCGCTTGTTCTGCCTTCTGACAGGGTCACCTGTCCCTCAGCATAACCTGCCTTGTCGGCACTCTCACCCGAAAAAACGTAAGAAAGCACCGGTGTGCCTTCGGCATAGCAAAACGGCACGGCGGATATCAAAATCAAAACCACAACAATCAAACTTATAATGCGCTTCATATACCCATCCTCCTTTTTTATATTATATAAAGAAAAATCAGACTTTGCAACAAAAGAAATATGTTGTTTTGGTGATTTGCTGTTTTACTTGCAAATGGGGGTGATTATGTGATAAAATGAAAGGTAGAAAACAAGATAACATATGAATTTTAATTTTTTACAATATCTTCATAATATCATATAAGTTTTCTTTGATAAAAAATTGAGGGGGGTGGATCTGATGAAACGAAATTTAAGAAATCTTGTAAGTTTTTTATTGATGTTTCTAATGATTTTAGGACTGTTTGCAAGCATTACTTTGCCTGTCGGTGCACAGGCGGATGTAAGCGATATTTTGGCCAATAAAACAAAACTTCGCTTTGGCGCAGATGGAGAATTTAAGGTGTTGATTCTTCCGGACGTGCACGTCTATAACGGGGGCTTGACTGCCGCACAGCAAAACCTTATCAAAACGACGGTAGATAAGGAACAACCTGATTTTGTGATTTTGACAGGTGATAATGTCCGTGCGCTGAGTTCTAATCCCATCACCAATGAAAGTCAATTCCGCACAGCGCTGGACAGTATGGTTGGGTATCTCGAGTCCAAGGGCATCTATTGGATGCACGTTTATGGCAACCACGATGAAGAAAATAACGCGATTTCTCTGGAACAACAACAGGTGATTTACGAATCCTATCCGCATTGCCTTTCCAAAGATTCCGTCAAGTCGCTCAACGGTGTTGGCAACTACGTGGTACCGCTATACGGTTCCGACACAAGCCAAGATGAAATCAAATTTGCTTTCTGGGGTCTTGATTCCGGTAACAGATTAACCGCAGAAGAACTGCAATACTATTTTCCTGATGGCTCTGTCACCTCCAGCTATGATTTTATTCATGAGGATCAGGTGGAGTGGTACGTAGAAACTTCCAAAGCAATTGAAAACAGCGTCGGTGCAAAGGTGCCGGGCTTGATGGCATTTCATATTCCGCTCAATGAATATGAAACTGCCTGGAATGAACGCACCTCTTCTATTTACAGTGATGAAAAGAACGAGGGCGTTTCCAAATCCAAATGCAACGGTGGCTTATATGACGCTATGGTAGAGCGTGGCGATATTAAGGCAACGGTTTGCGGCCATGACCACATAAACAATTTTATGGTCGAATACGGCGGCATTAAACTGTGCTATTCAGGTAAAATGTCTACCAATGGTTATCATGACGAAGCTTGTATGGGCGGTCGTGTTTTTGTGATAAAAGAACAAACACCCGAGCAGGTCGATACCTATATGTCCTACCTCAATGACCGCAGTTATTTAGCCATTGAGAACGGAAATACTTATGATTTTGAACAGGAAACTGATTTTACGGTAGGATATGCAAGTTATTCTCCCACAGAGAACCGCCACGATACCATCTATGCCGAAATAGTTGATGGCAAGGGAATTGAAAACAGTAGGGCACTTGCTACCTGCCGCACCGAGTGGCATTCGGAAAAGAAGGCGCAGAATGTAGCGGTTAAATGGAATATGTCAACGGCAGGTCGACTTGGCGACAATCAGTATTTGATGGTGTGGATGGATCTAAAAACACACGACATTGATTTTAGAAAAGCAAGTTTCGGTTTGCTGACGGAGAATGGACAGGTTTTTTGTACCGACAATTATGGCGCCGGGGCAGAATTCTATGTTTTAGAAGAGGGCAGTGAACAATGGACTGCCAAAACAATGGGGTCGGACGGTTGTTTCGGCGCAGGAGACTCTTGTTCTGTAAAGGGAATGAGAGGTTGGTTTGCATTTAAAATAGAAAATATGGTCAATGGCACCGATTTTCTTACCGATCAATCCATTGTTTCAGGCTTTTATTTTTACTATTCACCCGCCAATGCCGAACAGGTAAATAAACCTGTTTACATTGACAACGTTATGCTTGTAAAGGATTACAGCACCGTACTTTCCCCCTATGGTAAAATTACAGGAACCAAAAACGGTAATGTGATTCTTCCCGATGAAAACGTTTACTTTTTCAATTCCAACTGGTCTGAGCAGCCGAAACTCGATGCAAATAATCAGTTTGATTATACCTTTGGAGACGGCAGCACCTTTGGTGACGGTAAAACCTATCGACTGACTTGGGGCACCAACGCTTTTGCTTGGTCGAACACACAACTGAAAAGTATTCTGGCAGAACAGTCTGCTAACTGGGTACGTGGAACGGCATCCCGCAATATTGTTATCGTTTTTGCACCCGGTGAATATGGTGCTACGGGCAATCTGAATAATTTGACAAGCCGTGCAAGTGTTGGTGTGCCGAGCAAGGAGCAACTTGCAAATGTTTATCTTCTGGGCGCGCAGGCAGGGGTGAATCCTGTCAGCGACCAAAGAGATACTAAGTCGGAAGCACTTGAGGTGCAAAACGGCAGAAGCGTTGACACAAGCAAGGAATCTGTGATTAATGATTTGTGGCGTTTTCCGGGTCAGTGCAACATCATTATGGATGGCTTTGCCGCAAACAGTGCGGCGGCGTTGTTTACCCAGAGTGAGACGAAATTCTTTGACGTCTACGTAAAAAATCATTATGTAGATGAACTGACTACGGCAACCTATAATACGATTCTGTATACGCGCCACGATGCCTTCGGCATGTACGAGTTTGAAAATGCCTACTTTAATATGAATCTTACTACCGCGGCAACTAAGGAATATAAAACCTTCCTCAGTACCAACAAGGCAGTGTTTAACAACTGTGCTTTTGTTAACAGTAACGACGATTATTATTCACCGTCCATTGAGTTTATCCCCAAGCATGCCGACGACGCAGAAAACTATGAAAATTTCTTTGGGGAAAGCGCCGCAAGTCCCTTATTTGAAGTGAATCACTGCATTGTGGCAGATTGGCAAAGTGTTCCGTTGTTCAGCTTTGATATTACACAAAGCAGATTTTACGCATATCAAGATAACAGCATAAAACTTCGTTTTGCCGATAATGCGATATTTGATTGCGGCAAAACGGGAGAAAGCACTTCTGTGATTTCCTTCACCGATGCTACCACAAAGCCGATGGCAAACTCTTATGAACTGATTTTGGAAAACAATCTGTTTGCCTTTTCGGATGAGGCATTTGCGCAAAGCGGGGCATCAAGCGTGGTAAATTTGGGTAAACCGTCAAGCGAGGCAATCGGCACCAAAATTACCTTTACGGGCAACACCGTCAGTGTCCCTGCGGACAGTGAAATTACCGTGTTTGCAGGATATAGCAATAGCTGCACACTTTGGACAAGTAAGGATAATATTTATCAAGATAATGCCGCCACCCCTCTTGCTATGAACGCTCCGTTAATGCATAAGTGGGAAACGGAATATACGATAGACGTGGCTCCCACCCTCGAAAAAGAAGGAAGCAAGAGCTATCACTGCGAATATTGCGATGTGATTAATTCCGACAGTGTGGTGAGCGTTCCTACGCTTTGCACCGTTTCGATTAACGGCTCACTGTATGCTTCTCTCGGGGAAGCTTTGGCTGCCGCTACGGCAGGGGACAGTGTTGTGCTGCACTCCGATGCCGCAACCGAACTGCTTATACTGCAACCCGAAGTGACCCTCGATTTAAACGGTAATATACTTACTGCAAACTATGTTGTCGGTTTAACAGGGTCGGCACTGATTGATAGCAGCAGTGAAAATACCGGTAGACTGGCAGTGGATCAAAATCAAGCGGCACTGGATAAAGAAAACGGTAAGTTTTTGCCTGTATACGATGCGCAAAACGGTTGTTTCCTGTTTACAACCGTCCAAATGCGTGAGCAGTTGAAAGCGGGGTCGGATCAATATCTCTTCTCCCCGATATTTGAATCCTTTGCGCACAGAGCACTGGCAAGTGGTAAGGAAAATAGTGCCACTAAGGTGATGCTCAGAGTGACATGGAAAGCAGATGAATATGAGGTAAAGCAAGAATTTGTGTATACTGATGCGCTTGTAAAACAAGTGATGGAAAGTTACAATACCGAGTATGCAAACGACTATAAGTATGCTTTTTCTGCCCTTTTAAAGAGAACGGGAGAGGAAAATGGTGCGCTGACCGTGTCTGCCGTTGTGATTTCCGATATCGGCACGGAAGTCGTAAGTGAGGGACTTTTGTATTTGGAACAGGATTAAAGACAAAAAAGACCGCCCTTAGGGAGACACTTCGTAAAGAAGTTTCTCCCTATTTCTTTTTATATAAAAAACGACACTTTCAATGTGAAAGTGTCATAGTGGGTTACATGCTTTGAAATTAACCTATCTCAAAATCGAGAATAATAAGTGATATTGTGAGACAGGTATCACAGTGATATTTTGTCTTATGACAAAGTGATATGAAAACCTATCGGTTTTCGTGATATTATATTCGCCCCTTTAACTGTCCGAAGGACAATATCACGATGCGAAGCATCATATAACTGCTAAGCAATATAACTCGCGTGAAGCGCGAATATAACTGAGGCGCACTTCCTTACGGAGTGCGCCTCTAAGGGCGGTCTTTTTGCTCGGTTATTTAAATTTGATGGATTTTTTATATTCGCCGGGGGTCATCGAGGTGACTTGTTTGAAAATACGTGCAAAATACTGCGGAGAAGAAAACATCAGTCGGTCGGAAATCTGCGCACTGTTGAGGCGCTGTTGTTGCATCAGCGTTTTGGCTTCGTTGATTTTGAGTTCGGTGTAGTACTGCATAATGGTTTTGCCGGTGATCTTTTTGAAAATCTCGCACAGACGGCTTTTGCCGTAGTTGGTTTTGGAGCAAATGTCATTTATGGTAATGTTACCGTAGATGTAACTTTCCAGAAGACTGACCACGTCGGTGACCAATAGGTTGTCTGCGGCATTGTTATGCCTTAGGAGCTTGTCGCGTGAGTTTTCAATCATTCCTGTGTCTATAGACCGTTTCATTAAAATAAGAAATTGCTCAAAATAGGTTTTGATCATTTGCTCACTGCCAAATGGCTCGCTCAGATGTTCTTTGATGAGTCCGGGACACTCACCGTAAGAGTTTTGCATTTCATCGACGATGGCGGCAAGGATGCTTTGCAGATTATAGGGGACTTTGATAATCAGATTTTTAAAAGTATCCATGGATTTACCGGAGGCAACAAAGGACATTATAAAAATATTTGCGGGAGTTTCACCGTCGCACCTGATGCTGTGTGCTTGATTTGGCTTGTGAAAAATAATTTCTCCTTTGCCAAGAACAAAGGTTGCATTATCAGCGGTGACGATGGCGCGTCCGTTATCGACATACATAAATTCCCAGAACGGATGTTTTTCAATCTCCGAGTGATAGTTGGCGGTAAAATCGTAGTAAAGCATGGTAATAATGCTGGTAACGGAAAGAGGGGAGCGTAGCTTCAGGCGGTCATCATATACTTTTTTGTAGTCGGTCATGGTCTTCTCCATCGGAAAATAATATAAATTTATCGGAAAATAATGTACTGTAATTCCGTCAACACTATTGTAACATAAAATCAGTAAAAATCAATATTTTCGGAGGTGTTTTTTGTGATTAAATTTGCGATTATCGGATTTGGAGGAATTGCTCGTTCTCACAAATCCGGCCACGTTCGTTTGGAAAAAGAGGGCTTTGGCTCTAAGCTGGTTGCTATTTGCGACATTCGCCCCGAGGTTTTTAGTCAGAACATGGAAATCAATCTGGGCGCTGCAAACACGGGAAGCATGGATGGCATCAATCTTTATACAAGTGTTGATGAGATGCTTGAAAAAGAAGAACTTGATGCAGTGGACATCTGCCTGCCGTCCTATTTACATGCGGATATGGCAATCAAATGTATGGAAAAGGGACTGCACGTTTTAAGTGAAAAGCCGATGGCTTTGAATACCGCTGATTGTGATCGTATGATCGAAACGGCAAATAAGACCGGAAGAAAATTGATGATCGGTTTATGCCTTCGTTTTGAGCCAATTTATTTGGTACTTAAGGACATGGTTGATTCCGGCAAGTTCGGTAAAGTGCAGAACGTTTATTTTGACCGTTTGGGCGGTATGCCGAAGGGTTGGGAACTTTGGTACTCTGACCCTGAAAAATCAGGCGGCATTGAGTTTGACTTGCATATTCACGATTTGGATATGGCGCGTTTCCTCTTTGGTGAGCCTAAGTGGGTTTCTTCCGTCAAGAACGGGTACAGAAATATTAATACTCGTTTTGGTTACGAGGATTTCTCGGTCATGACGGTGGATGACTGGAGTGGCTCCAAAACCTTCAAATTCAAAATGCGTTACCGCGTGGCATTTGAAGAGGCAACCGTTGTGATGGAAAACGGCATTGTTACGGTATTCCCCAATGAAGGAGAAGCCTACGAGGTTGAAATCGAGCAGAAAGACAGAATGGCTGAGCAAGTGCGCTATCTCTGTCAGCAGATTACCGACGGTATTGAGAACACAGTAAATCCCCTTGAAAGCAGCAAAGCGGATATTACGCTGACTGAAAAGGTCCGCGAGAGTTATCAAAATAACGGAAAGGTGATTGAGTTATGAGTATAAAAATCGGTGTAATTATTAGTTTTAAAGAAGCGACTGACATTCGCAAAAAATTTGAAGAGGTCAAAGAACTTGACCTGCAAACCTGTCAGG
>JAZROO010000021.1:0-30638 GCA_045648705.1 Eubacteriales bacterium
AAAGCAGGTGACTTTTATGCCTCCACAGGTCCTGAAATTTACGAGGTTACGTTGGAGGGGGACACGGTCAGCGTAAAATGCTCCGATGCTAAGTTTATCAGCATTTCCACCTGTGGCAGACGCGCGAAAAGCGTTGTCGCATCGCAAGACGAATTCTTAAATGAAGCCGAGTTTAAACTGGTGGAAGATGACGTTTATTTCCGAATTGACGTGGTGGATGAGTGCGGCAAACGCGCCAACACCCGTGCCTTCTTTTTGGAAGATTTAAAATAAATTTTCACGCAATTTTAAAAGCCGATAGATTCACTCGAATCTATCGGCTTTTTACGTGTTTGATTAGTCTTCAAAACCGTGAGGATTGTTGGATTGCCAGTTCCAAATGTCGCGGCACATTTGGTCGATGTTTCTTTCGGCTTTCCAGCCCAGTTCTTTTTGCGCCAAGGAGCAATCGGCATAAAGCACGGCTACGTCACCGGGGCGACGGGGGCAAATCTGATAGGGCAGTTTTTTGCCGCAAGCCTTTTCAAAGGCGTGCAGTACGTCCAAAACGCTGTAACCGTTGCCGGTACCGATATTATAGGTAAATATACCGGTTTTGCCTGCCTGTGCCTCAATGGCTTTGACGTGGGCAATGGCAAGGTCAACGACGTGAATGTAATCTCTGACACCCGTACCGTCGTGGGTGGGATAATCGTCACCAAATACATTCAGGCACTCTCTGATTCCTACTGCAACCTGTGCAATGTAGGGGGAGAGGTTGTTGGGGATGCCTTGGGGATGTTCACCGATCAGTCCGCTTTCGTGGGCGCCGATGGGGTTAAAGTAGCGAAGAAGGGTGCAGCAAAATTCCTCATCTGCCTTGGCAATATCGGTCAGCATCTGCTCTTGCATCAGTTTGGTCTGACCGTAGGGGTTGGTGGCAGAGGTGGGCATGGTTTCCACTACCGGCACCTTTTCGGCATCACCGTAAACGGTGGCGGAAGAAGAAAATACGAAATTATGTACACCTGCTTTTTTCATAGCCTCCAGCAGTACCAGAGTACCGCAGATGTTATTATAATAGTAAAGTTTAGGCAGTTGAACGCTTTCGCCGACGGCTTTCAAGCCTGCAAAGTGAATCACGGCATCAATTTTGTTTTCAGCAAAGATGCGGTCCATAGCATCGGCATCCAACATATCTGCTTCATAGAATTTTATGGGTTTGCCGGTGATCTGCTCTACGCGGCGCAAAGAGCCTGCCTTGGAGTTACAGAAGTTATCAAATGCGACAACGTCGTACCCTTGCTTTTGCAGTTCAACAATTGTGTGGCTACCAATGTAACCGGCGCCTCCGGTGACAAGAACGGTCATATGAGTTTCTCCTTATAATAATATTGAAAATTCGACTTCAAGTGAGGAAATGGATTCTTGCAACTGAGTGTGCGCCATTTCCATAAAAGCACCCTCTACCGAAACGGTGGGGAAGGTGACAGACAGCAACAGGTTTTCTTCCATTGCGTGTACTGCAAGTTCGCCTTGCATTTTTTCAACCAAAAATGCCGCTGTTGTAAGTCCCAGTGCATCGCAAAGCGCTTTGGTGGATGCTTTGATATTTTGGCTTTGAATAATAATGGGATATTCTTTGCCGGTATGAATATCCAAGCGGACAAACTCGGGATATTCTGTGTAGCGCAAAGAAACGTCCTTTTTCGTTTGGAAAATGGTGGTGGAGACAAGCGAATAAAGCAGATAGCGGAATATATCAGCATCGATCTTAACGCTTTTTTCACCTGCAAATTTGGAAAAATACACTTGAAACGGAGTGTTTTTCACAAATTCGGCGCAAGGCTCCATCAGTAAATTCAAAAGTGTCGGCATATGAAAGGCATAGCAGTTTTCCGATTTGTTCATATACTGCTGCTGACGAATGCAACGAATGATATTCATCGCGGCAACGCGGCATTGGTCGGCAATTTTCTGGCCTTGCGGTGAATCGTCTTTGGTGCATTTTACCATGGTGGTGGCATCCAACAACTGCTGCAGTGCCGCATTCATATTGTTTTCGGTAACACTTGCCGCCAAGGGCAGTTCTTCGGAATATTTATGCACTTCAAAAAAGGTAAATACCAAAACTTTTTTTTCTTTTTTGACTTTGATGCGGAACGTTTCGGTGTATCCGTTGCCAAAGGTCTGGGTAAAAGACACGGCTTTTTTGCCGCGCAGTCCGCGCGCCAGTTTTTGCTTTGAAGCAGGGCTCAGCGCCTTTTTGAGAAAATCAGGGTTGAGTCCGAAAACGCTTTTAAGCGAAGCGGCGTGGTTGGAAAAAAGCATATCATATTGTAAAGTAGTCACAATGGTCGGCTCGCTTCGGGAACCGTATTCCTTTGCATACCGATAGAATTGAAAACGCATATTCTTTCCCCTTTGTTTCCAAGAACTATGATTTGGAGTAAAAACAGTGAATCGCAGTTTATGATAACCATTATATAATATTATTCCGTCAAAGTAAAGACAATATTGGGTCGTTTTTGGGGATTTTTGTCGGGTGTATTTGGTGATTTTTCTAAATTAGGGCGGTTTTTTGGCGCGAAATTATATCTTTTTTATGAAATTTGGAAAAATCTATTGTCTTTTTGGGAAGGATATATTAAAATATTGGCGTATGAAAAAAATTATTTTTTTAGGAGGATATACAAAATGGCAGTAAAAGTTGCTATCAATGGATTCGGCCGTATCGGTCGTCTCGCATTCCGTCAAATGTTCGGCGCTGAAGGTTATGAGGTTGTTGCAATCAACGACTTGACCAAGCCCGAGATGCTCGCTCACCTGCTCAAGTATGACACTGCTCAAGGCAGATACGACGGTCATACCGTAGAAGCCGGTGAAGACTTCATCACTGTTGACGGTAAAACCATCAAGATTTATGCTGAGAAAGATGCAAAAGATCTTCCCTGGGGTGAGATTGGTGTAGACGTAGTTCTGGAATGCACCGGTTTCTACTGCTCCAAGGAAAAGAGCCAGGCTCACATCGATGCCGGCGCTAAGAAGGTTGTTATCTCTGCTCCTGCAGGCAACGACCTGAAGACCATCGTTTTCTCCGTAAACGAAAAGACCCTGAGCGCTGATGATACCATCATCTCCGCTGCTTCCTGCACCACCAACTGCTTGGCCCCCATGGCTAAGGCTCTCAACGATTATGCTGAGATCCAGAGCGGTATTATGTGCACTGTTCACGCTTACACCGGCGACCAGATGGTTCTCGACGGTCCTCACAGAAAGGGTGACCTGCGCCGTGCAAGAGCTGCTGCTGCAAACATCGTTCCCAACTCCACCGGTGCTGCTAAGGCTATCGGTCTGGTTATCCCCGAACTCAACGGCAAGTTGATCGGTGCTGCTCAGAGAGTTCCCACTCCTACCGGTTCCACCACTCTGCTGTTCGCTGTTGTTAAGGGCGAGAACGTTACTGTTGAAGGCATCAACGCTGCTATGAAGGCTGCTTCTTCCGAGTCCTTTGGTTACAACGAAGATCAAATCGTTTCCAGCGATATCGTTGGTATCCGTTACGGTTCTCTCTTCGATGCTACTCAGACCATGGTTAAGCAAGTAGCTGACGATCTGTATGAAGTTCAGGTTGTATCTTGGTACGACAATGAGAACTCCTACACCAGCCAGATGGTTCGCACCATCAAGTACTTTGCTGAACTCAACTAAGTAGGGTTTACAAAATTTTAAGTGCCGCTTTGGGCGCTGCTTGATAGAGATACATCCGCTTAAAAACGGCTATTTTTACTCTATATTAAGTCAAAACACCGCAATACGCGTCAGCGTTATTGCGGTGTTTTTTTCTCGTCTATGACAAAAAGCATCTCGTTTTTAAGTGCCGTCGGCAGTTTTTGGATAGGAAATTTTTTCGGCATGTGAAGTCAAAAACGCAGGAATACTGCCGTATTCCGAGGCTTTTGACAAGATGGCAGGGAAAATTTACATTCAAAAATCGGTTGATCTCTATCAAGTAGCGCCCTTTTGCGCGGCACTTTTTTTGTCGATTTTAAAATGCAATAAAGACTTGAAAAATATAAGATAATAATATATAATATATTATAACTAAACTAAAAGTACGGAGAAATGTATAATGGCAGAAGTACAACTGATTGACTATCTTTGCAAACTTGCCAAACTTTCCTTTGAGGATGAGGCAAAAGAGAAGATGGCAAAGGATATGGAAAGCATCATGGCTTTGATGGACAGCATCAAGGACGTGGATATCAAGGCAG
Organism: Eubacteriales bacterium; assembly: GCA_045648705.1. Classification (GTDB taxonomy): domain Bacteria; phylum Bacillota; class Clostridia; order Oscillospirales; family QAKW01; genus Firm-08. Next base: position 4,254 of record JAZROO010000021.1, read on the forward strand.
AGGATTATCCTCTTTCTTTCCCCGGTGAACAGGCAAACCTCAGAGAAGACGTGATTTGCCCGTCACTGCCTGTTGATGAGGCACTGGGCAACGTGCCGGATCGTAAATTCCACTTTATTGCTGTTAAAAAGATCATAGGAGAATAATCAGAAAATGAATTTCCATTTAAAATCCTTTAAAGAACTCAGATATCTTTTGGATAATCATGATATTACCGCCGAGGAGCTGACCCTTCACTTTTTAAACCGCGCCAAAGAGATGGACGGGGAGATCAACAGTTACGTAACTGTTTGTGAAGAACAAGCACTCGAGCAGGCAAAAGCCGCGCAAAAGCGCATTGACCAGGGGGATATTGCACCCATGACGGGTATTCCCGTTGCTATTAAAGATAATATTTGCACCAAAGGTGTGCGCACGTCTTGCTCCTCTAAGATGCTTGACAACTTTGTGCCGCCGTATGATGCTACCGTTGTTGCCGCGCTTAAGGCACAAGGTGCAGTCATTTTGGGCAAAAACAATATGGACGAGTTTGCCATGGGCGCCAGTACCACCACCTCTTATTACGGTGCGACCCGCAACCCCTATGACACGGAGCGTGTACCGGGCGGTTCATCGGGCGGTAGTGCTGCTTGTGTCAGCGCAGGTCTGGCTCCTGCTTCACTTGGTAGTGATACCGGCGGTTCCATCCGTCAACCTGCTTCTTTCTGCGGTGTGACGGGACTGAAGCCCACCTATGGCAGAGTGTCCAGATACGGTTTGGTGGCATTTGCCTCCTCACTGGATCAGATCGGTCCCATTGCCAAAAGCGCAAGAGACTGTGCCTATCTTCTGGACGCCATCACTTATGATGACGGTCACGATATGACCCTTGCCAAAAACCTTTCTCCCCTCGGAGATATTTTTGATAAAGACGTTAAGGGACTGCGCATCGGTCTTCCCAAAGAGTTTTTCGGGGAGGGCATTCATCCCGAAGTTAAGGAAGCTGTTATGCAGGCAGTTTTGAAATACAAAGAGATGGGATGCGAGATTGTAGACGTATCTCTGCCGTCTTTGCCTTATGCCATTGCGGCATATTATCTGATTGCTTCTGCTGAAGCTTCCAGCAACCTTGCCCGTTATGACGGTGTGAAATACGGTCACAGAAGTACCGAGGGTGACACTTTTGAACAGGTGCTCATTCATACACGTAACGAAGGCTTTGGTGATGAAGTTAAGAGAAGAATTCTGCTTGGCACCTACGCGCTCAGCAGTGGTTACTTCGATGCTTACTATAAAAAGGCAACCTTGCTTCGCGAAAAGATCCGCAAAGAATACGAAGCAATCTTTGAGAGCTGTGACGTGATTTTGACACCTACAGCACCTGACACTGCCTTCAAAATCGGTGAAAAGAGCGAAGATCCGACCCAGATGTATCTGGCGGATATCTGCACCGTCACCGTAAACATTGCAGGGCTTCCTGCCGTCAGCGTTCCTTGCGGATGTGACAGTCAGGGAATGCCCATTGGTATGAGTTTGGTCGGCAAAGCGTTTGACGAGGCTACCATTCTCAATCTGGCGGACAAATATGAGCGTCAGAGCCAAAGAATACTTAATGATTATATGTTGAAAGATTAATTCTTTCAGAGGGTGAATCGACGAAATTCACCACCGCACAACCGGGGAGTCAGCGGCACCCTGTACCACAAATCCGCTATAGTGGGGCAATGCCCCTTATGCGACCGTACCGACCGCAATCGGAAACCTGTCGGTTTTGCTGAGAAGCAGGTCCGTCGCAATATCATCCTGTGAACCATGTCAGGCGGGGAACCGAGCAGCATTAAGCAGGGCGTGATATGTGCCGACGGTCCGCCTGCTTTGAGAAACCGATCGGTGAAAGACCGGTCGGCAGGGCAAGTAAGGGGTGTGCGGTGCTGAATTTCGTCGATTCAATTCATATGGGAGGGAAAAATGTATCAGGCTTTATACAGAAAATACAGACCCTTACAATTCAGTGACGTGGTAGGACAAGAGGCTGTTACAAGAACTTTGATGGGGCAGATTGCCGCAGGAAAAGTCGGTCACGCGTATCTGTTTACCGGTACGCGCGGAACAGGCAAGACCTCTTGCGCTAAAATATTTGCAAGAGCGGTCAACTGTGACCACACAAGCGATGGCAATCCTTGCAACGAGTGCGAGGCTTGCAAAGGAATTCTTGACGGCTCGGTGACTGACGTTTTTGAAATGGACGCCGCGTCCAACAACTCGGTAGACAACGTAAGAGAACTCAGAGAAGACGTTATTTATACACCTGCCGTCGTTAAATACAAAGTGTATATCATCGACGAGGTGCACCGTATGAGCGGCCCTGCATTTGATGCATTGCTCAAAACCATTGAAGAGCCGCCCTCTCACGTTATTTTTATTTTGGCGACCACAGAACTGCACAAGGTACCTGCGACCATTCTTTCCCGTTGTCAGCGCTTTGATTTCAGAAGAATCGACACGCCTGACATTGCGGCAAGACTGCGCTACGTGGCAGAAAAAGAAGGCATTGATTTAACCGAGGAAGCCGCCAATATGCTTGCGCGTATGGGGCAAGGCTCGATGCGCGATGCGCTTTCGCTTTTGGAAAGAGCAACGGCACTGGAAGGCAAGGTGGATTCTGCGGCGGTCGGTGAACTGCTTGGACTGTGCGACCCGTCTATTATGCTTGGCGCTATCGAGGCAATTGCTGACGGTGATACTGCCGCAGTGTTGCGCTTTTTAAACGATATGTGGCGTTCCTCCAAAGATATGGGCAGACTGCTCAGTGAAATGGCAGTGATGCTTCGTGATGTTGCACTCTGCGACGTGGCACCCGAATTGGTGGCTTCCGGCAGAAGCGCTGAGGAAGCGGCAAAAATGGTTGAACTGCTCAGAAAGATGGGCAGAGGCAGTGTGCTGGATGCACTGGAAACACTGCAAAAAGGCATCCGTGACGTCAGCCAATGCGCAGACAGTAGAGTGATGACGGAAATTACGCTGATGCGTATGTGTGATCCGCGTCTTTCCACCGCTCCATCGGCAATGGTGGCGCGTCTGGAGGCACTGGAAAAGGGCGGCGTAAAGGTGGTCGCGGCATCGGAACGACCGACACCCGAACAACCAAAGCCCACCCCACCCAAGCAAACTGCGGCACCCAAAGCAGAGCCTGCTCCCAAGGCAGAATCTGCCGCGGCACCGAATGTAAATAACGATAAAAACTGGCAAATGGCACTGGATATGTTGCGCAGTGAGGGCAGAATGGATATTCTTTCCATGCTAATGGGAATCACCCCTACCTTTGAAGGCAGCAAAATCATCTTTAGCGGTGTGTCCGAATGGTCTAAAATGCGCCTGGAACAAGATAATGTCAAAGCGGTGATTTTAGATGCAATGAAAAAGGTGGACGGTCAGGCGCATCAAATTGCTTTTGCAAATGCCCCTGCTCCCGAAGCAGAAGACGACCCGATGAATGATTTAATGTTACCCGGTGTTACAGTAGAATAAAAAGGAGATATAGGTTATGAAAGCAAGACTTCCCGAAGGCGTTCAGATGAAACGTGGAGATATGATGCGTCAGTTGCAACAGATGCAGGCGCAAATGGAAAACACACAGACCGAAGTAGAAGAAACCGTATTTTCTGCCACTGCAGGCGGCGGAATGGTGACTGCCGAAGTCAATGGCAAAAAAGAGTTGTTGAAGGTTAAGATTGATCCTGAAGTTGTCGATCCCGACGACGTGGAGATGCTTGAAGATCTGGTGATGGCCGCCATCAACGAGGCTCTTTCCAAGGCAACCAAAACCATGGAAGACAAAATGGGTGCACTGACAGGCGGAATGAGCCTGCCCGGCATGTTTTAAGGTGAGGATGAGCAGACGGTGAAAAATATACCTCTTCTCAACCAATTGATTGCGCAGTTTGAGCGTCTGCCCGGTATCGGTGCCAAAAGTGCGCAGAAAATGGCATATTTTGTATTGTCAGGCGATAAAAGCAGATGCGAGGAGTTCGCGCGTGTTCTGCTAGCCGCCAAAGAGGGCATACAATATTGTAGCAAATGCCACGGGCTGACCGATCGGGAAGTTTGCGAAATCTGCGCGGACAAAACGCGCGACAGTGCCACCATTTGCGTGGTCGAACAACCGGGTGACATTGAGTCGGTAGAAAAAATGAAAGAATATCACGGGCAGTATCACGTACTGCACGGATTGATTTCACCTTTAAGCGGTGTCGGCCCCGATGATCTGACGGTCAGAGAACTCTTGGAAAGAGTGGCAAATGAAGACGTAAAAGAGGTCATTATGGCGACCAATCCGAGCGTGGAAGGGCAGACGACGGCGCTTTATATCGCAAGACTGCTCAAGCCCTTTGGCGTTAAGGTAACGGCACTGGCGCTGGGGATTCCCGTCGGCGGCAGTTTGGAATATGCCGATGCCGCAACACTTTCCAGCAGTATTGAAAATCGTAAAGAGTTATAAGCGAGGAAAATCTATGGTTTACAAAACAAAAGGGGTTTGCTCCCAAAAAATCGATTTTGAAGTTCGTGACAATAAAGTATACGACGTGAAATTTCTGGGCGGATGCAACGGAAATTTGCAAGGAATCGGCGCATTGGTGGAGGGAATGGATATTGATGAGGCAATTGCCCGTCTTTCCGGCATTCGCTGCGGATTTAAAAATACCTCTTGTCCCGACCAACTTGCAAATGCACTTGCTACTTATAAAAACGATAATTAAGGAGGAACACATATGAGTTTAAGAGACGTATGCCAACAATGGATAGACAGTCCTGCAGTTGATGAAATCACCAAGGCACAAGCTATGCAAATCATCGATGATGAAGAGCAACTTGAGAGTGCGTTTGGCACCTCGCTCACCTTTGGTACGGGAGGACTGCGCGGCATTATGGGTGTCGGCACCAACCGAATGAACATCAATACCGTCAGCCGTGCCACCAAAGGCATTGGTGACTACATTGTTTCTCTTGGAAAAGAGTTTATGGACAGAGGCGTTGTGATCGCGTTTGACAGTCGCTTGTGCGGCCCTGCTTTTGCAGATGCAACGGCACTGACCTTGTGCGCTCTCGGTATTAAAGCATATGTGTTTGATGAACTCAGACCAACCCCTGAGCTGAGTTTTGCAGTCAGAGAACTGGGCACCATTATGGGTATCAATATTACCGCTTCTCACAACCCCAAAGAATATAACGGTTATAAAGTATACTATGAAGATGGCGGTCAGATCACAGGTGAACTTGCCGAACATTTGCAGCAAAATATTGCCGCAGTTGATCCGCTTGGCGTAGAGCAGATGGACAAAGAGGCGGCAATGGCAAAGGGACTGTACAATGTCGTCGGCAAAGAAATTGATGAAAAATATCTTGCCGCTGTTTTGAATGAGCAACTCGATATGAGCGACCTTTCCGAACAGGCAAAGGCACTGAAAGTAGTTTACACCGCTTTCCACGGCACCGGTTACCGTTTGGTACCTGCCGTTTTGAAGGCTTTGAATATCAACGTTTATCCCGTTGAGGAGCAGATGATTCCCGATGGTAATTTCCCAACGCTTCGCTCTCCCAACCCCGAGGAAAAGGACGGATTTAAGTTGGGCGTTGCCAAGGCAAAAGCAGTGGGCGCTGACCTTATCATTGCCACCGACCCCGATGCTGACCGCGTGGGTGTGGGTTGCCTTGACAAAGAGGGTGAGATTACCCTGCTTACCGGCAATCAAATCGGCGCACTGCTCATTGATTTTATTGCCAGAAGACTCAAGGAAACCGGCAAACTGCCCGCTTCTCCTGCCGTGGTTACCACCATTGTTTCCACGCGAATGGCAAAAACCATTTGTGAAAAGTTGGGTCTTGCCTATTTTGAGTGCTTGACAGGATTTAAATATATCGGCGAACATATTGCAGATTTTGAAAAAACAGGTGAGCACACCTTTATGCTCGGCTTTGAAGAAAGTTACGGCTATTTAAAGGGCACCTATGTAAGAGATAAAGACTCTGTTGTATCCACTATGCTGATTGCGCAGATGGCAATGTATTATAAGGAAAAAAATATGACCTTGCCGCAAGCAATGCAAGCACTTTATGAGGAATATGGTTATTTCTATGAAAACACCATTTCCGTTAAAATCGGCGGCAGTAATCCGACGGAAAATATGAGCCGTATTATGAGCGGTCTCAGAGCCGATCTGCCCACCGTTATCGGTGATGTAAAGGTGCAAAAGGTCGGTGACTTTAAGGAAGGCAAGTTCTTTGAGGGGGACAACAGTTATCCCACAGGGCTTCCCCAAAGTGACGTACTTCACTTCACGATGGAAGACGGCTGCACCGTAATCATCCGTCCCTCCGGTACGGAGCCTAAGGTTAAACTCTATATTCTGACCGGCGGAGAGAGCAAAGAATACTGTATGAAGAAACTTGAGTTTTATCAAAAAGAGTTTGGTCAGTTGCTTCAGTAATAAGAAAAACACAAGGAGAAACATAAAATGACACTGGTAATTATGGCTGCCGGTATGGGTAGCAGATACGGCGGACTCAAGCAAATTGATCCCGTAGGTACCCACGGTGAATTTATCGTAGATTATTCCATCTATGATGCCATTGAGGCAGGGTTTGATAAAGTAGTATTTATCATCAAAAAAGAAAATCTTGAGCTTTTTCGTGAAACGGTTGGCAAACGCGCGGAGAAAAAAATCAAGGTAGAATATGCATTTCAGTCTATGGAAGATTTGCCCGTTGGGTGCGTGGCTCCCGAGGGTCGCGAAAAACCGCTCGGCACAGGACACGCAGTATGGTGCGCCAGAAACGTGGTGAGTGACAATTTTGCCGTGATTAATTCCGATGACTTTTACGGCAGAGATGCTTTTGTGAAACTTGCTGAGTATCTTAAAAATGCCGAGGCAAAAAAATACTGTATGGCAGGTTATATTCTGCAAAACACCATCACCGAGAACGGATATGTCAGCCGCGGTATTTGCGAAACGGAAAACGGCAAACTTTTAAGCGTGGTAGAGCGTACTCATATCGAGCGTCACGAAGGAAAGATTCAGTATCTTGAAAACGACGTTTGGACACCGCTTGCCGACGACAGTGTGGTTTCCATGAACTGTTGGGGCTTTACGCCTGATATCTTTGAAGCACTGGGCAGAGGACTGGAGAGCTTTATGAAAGGCGCACTGATCCAAAATCCTGCCAAGGCTGAGTTTTTCCTGCCGTTTTTGGTGTCGGATGAAATGGAGGCAGGCAACTGCAGTGTCGACGTGCTGACCACCACGGCAAAATGGTACGGTGTGACCTATGCCGCTGACCGTCCCGTAATGGTTGACTTTTTAAAGAGTGAAACCGAAAAGGGCACCTATCCCGACGGTCTTTTTGAGTAATAATATAAGCGGTCATTGTGTAAAACACAATGATCGAACAGCGTGTCAAAGAACTCTCTTTGACACGCTGTTGGGTGTCAAAAAAGGAAGTTGCATTTCGTTGATGCGGTCTCGTCGGCGTACGTTGGTACGGTAGAGACAGCATCGACGGAAAACAGAGAAAAGCCTTGCAGCGCAAGGCTTCGCAAAAAGAATTTTTCGTGTTGCCTCTGTTTATACTTAGAAGTTGAAACTACAAAATAGTAGGATTTGTTTTTTTAAATATTGTCGTTTCTCTGTGGTGAAACGACTTTTTTGACAGTTTGAGCGGTCATTGCGCAAAGCGCAATGATCGCATCTTCACGGAGGAGAGGTTATGAAAAACATCCTTCTGGACGCTCTTGCAAAACTTGAGGTTTTAAGCAGTCTTTGCAAAGCGTATCCGACGGCGCAGTATCCGCTTGCGCTTGGCGGTGTGCCTCCGTCGATCCAAGGATTGATCGGAGAAACGATTGCGCATCAACTGAATAAGACGGCGATTTTTGTCACCTCGGGAGAGGGGGAGGCAGAAAAAATCGCCGATTGTTTGCGTGGAATTCTTTCGGAAAACGAAGTGGCTTTGCTACCTGCGCAAGACTTGGTGTTTGACGCGATGGATGCCGCCGCAGCCGATGCCGCATTTGCAAGAATACGCGTTTTGGGCGGTTGTCTTGCAGGGAAATATCGTGCGGTGGTTACAACTGCCGACGGCTTTGCCTCCCTTTGCCCCGACCCTAAGGAACTGGGGCGCGGAAAAATGGAACTTTCGGTGGGGCAAAGTTTGCCGATGTCCGAAGTGATCGAATTTTTAGAGGACAACGGGTATGCCCGTCTTGATATGGTCGAGGGTGCAGGTAGTTACGCGGTGCGCGGCTCAATTATTGATGTTTTTGCGCCCGAACAAGCCGAGCCTGTACGTATTGACTTTTTTGATACCGACATTGACGGTATGGGCTTTTTTGACCCCATCAGTCAGCGTCGCAGTGAACAGATTGAAACAATCACCTTGGGTGCCGCGGTGCTTGGCGCAGGCAAGAAAAATAAAGATATGCGATTGCTTGCGGCACTCAGAGAACAGAAATTCAAAGACCCGATTCTCAGAGAAAAATTGCAGTCGGATATCGAGGCGCTTGAAAACGGTTTGTCACTTGCAGGGCGCGACCGTTATCTGCCGCTGGAAATGGGAGGGGTATTTACCCTGCGCGACTATCTGCCCGATGCTTTGATGGTAGTATGTGATTACGGCGGAATGCGGGAACGCTTTGAGTTTCTCAGGTGGCAACTGGAGGAAGACGGCAAACGTATGGTAGAGGAACATCTGCCGTTTTTTCCAAAAGAAAAATATTTTGTCGGATTTGAGGATTTTGAAAATATTGTACAAAGCAGTCACGCGGTTTTGATTTCCACTTTGGCGCTGACGGGTTATCTTGGAAAACTATCGTTTTTGCAAGAACTCTCGGTCCGTCAGGATGCTTTAACGCGCAACGATCCCACCCTGATGGCTGATGAAATCCGACTGGCACTGAAAGACAAAACGGTGTTTTACTGCACCGGCGGCAATCACCAAACCATCGGCAAAATGCTCGGTGAAATGGATCTGCCGTTTGCTCAAAGTGTGAAAAAAGGCGTTGTCTGCCTACTTCCCGAAACGCTCTTGGCGGACTGTGAGATCGGGCACACTATACTGCTGCTCGGTGATAAGGTCAGCAAAAAAACTACCGTAAGGCGCACCCGTAAACGAATGGGTGAGAAAATCAAATCCTTTGCGGATATCACACCGGGAGACCTTGTGGTGCATCTGCATCACGGCATCGGTGTATACCGTGGCATCAGACGGGTGGACAATCACGGGGTAGTGAAGGATTATCTGACCATCAGTTATGATAAAGGGGATACGCTATACGTTCCCACCAACCAACTTGATTTGATTTCAAAGTATATGGGAACGGCGGAGGATACCCGTGTTAAACTCTCGCGACTCGGCAGTGGCGCGTGGGAAAAGGCAAAGGCAAAGGCAAAAAGTCAAACCCGTATTCTTGCCAGAGAACTTATTGAACTGTATGCCAAACGGCAAAAGGCAGAGGGCTTTGCCTTTTCACCCGATACCGATTGGCAACGGCAGTTTGAGGATAACTTTGCCTACGTGGAAACCGACGATCAGATTCGTTGCATCGAGGAAATCAAGCAGGATATGGAAAAACCCTATCCGATGGACAGACTGCTTTGCGGTGACGTTGGTTTTGGCAAAACCGAGGTGGCACTGCGCGCCATTTTCAAAGCAGTTGTGGATTCCAAGCAGGCGGCGGTATTGGTGCCGACCACCATTCTTTCTCAACAACACTTTAAAACGATCACCTCGCGTCTGCGCGGTTTTCCCATTAAGGTGCAGGTGCTCAACCGCTTTAAAAAGCCAAGAGAGCAGCAGGAAATTTTGCGCAAATTGCGGCGCGGTGAAATTGATATTATCGTCGGTACCCACCGACTGTTGCAAAAGGATATCGTCTTTAAAGATCTGGGGCTGTTGGTAGTCGACGAAGAACAGCGCTTCGGTGTCAAACACAAAGAAGCCATCAAAAGTATGGCAATCGGTGTGGACGTGTTGACTTTATCCGCCACCCCCATTCCGCGAACACTCAATATGGCGCTTTCCGGCATACGCGATATGTCTATGATCGAGGAGGCACCTGCCGACCGTTATCCTGTTGCCACCTACGTGCTTGAGTATGACAGGGCGGTGGTGATGGGCGCTATTCGCAGAGAAATGCGCCGCCACGGTTGTGTGTATTATCTGAAAAATAACATTGAGGATCTGGAGCGCATTGCCGCGTCTATCAGTGAGGAGATTCCCTCGGCACGTGTTGCCGTAGCGCACGGGCAGATGCAGGGAACGGCACTTGAAAACATCTGGCAACAGGTGCTGGACAGAGAGGTAGACGTTTTGCTCTGCACCACGATTATTGAAACGGGTGTGGACGTGTCCTTTGCCAACACCCTCATTATCGAGGATGCCGACCGTATGGGACTGGCGCAACTGCATCAGATTCGCGGTCGCATCGGCCGCTCCAACATCCGTGCCTACGCGTACCTGACCTATCATATCGGTCGTGAGCCGAGTGAAATTGCGGCAAAACGACTGATGACCATCAAAGAGTTTACCGCTTTTGGCTCAGGCTTTAAAATCGCGATGCGCGACCTTGAAATTCGCGGAGCCGGCAGTGTGCTTGGTGAACGGCAACACGGGCATCTCAACACCGTTGGCTATGATATGTATATGCGACTGCTCAGTGAAGCGGTGGCGGAGGAAAAAGGTGATACCACGCCGCAAAAGAGCGATTGCCAAATGGATATTGCGGTTTCTGCCTTTCTGCCCGGCGACTATGTCGAGCGTGAAGAGTGGCGCATTGATCTCTATAAAAAGATTGCCGCCATTGAAAACAGGGAGGATCTGGCAGATATTACCGATGAACTTTGCGACCGTTTCGGTGAGCCGCCAAACGAGGTTATGTCGCTGATGCGCATTGCTTTGCTTCGCGGTACGGCAAGGCGGGTCGGCGTCAGTGAGATTAAGCAAAAGGGAGAGAGCGTTCTGATATTCTTGGAGCGCGGAGAGCCCGAGCGTTTGTTTGCCGCGGTCAGAGATTTTAAGGGCAGACTGCGCCTTTCCAATGCCGCGATGCCGTATCTCACCCTTTTCTTAAAAGACGGGGACGTTATCGAGCAGATTCAACAGGTTATTGACTATATCAATCAGTAAAAGGAGAGAGTGCTGTGGACTTTCAAACATTAATTGCCGAGCGGTATTCCGTTCGAAAATTTTCAAAAGAGCCGCTTTCTGAGGGTGAAATATCACAGCTGCTTGCGGCAGGTCATCTGGCGCCGACAGGCTGTAACAATCAACCGCAACGTATATTGGTGTTGCGCGGAGAATCTATGGATGAAATGAGAGGGTGTACCAAATGCCATTTTGATGCACCGAATGCGATGCTTGTGTGCTATAATAAAAACGAGGTGTGGCGGCGCAAATATGACGGCAAGTCCTGCGGTGTTGCCGATGCATGTATTGTGGCAACTCATATTATGCTGAAAGCGCACGATATGGGATTGGGATGCACTTGGGTGATGCACTTTGATCCCGAAAAGGTGCGAAAAACATTTGCTTTGCCGACTGAGGTGGAGGCGGTTGCATTGTTGGTATTGGGTCATCCTGCCGAAGATGCCGCACCGCATTCACTGCACAATGAGTACAGAGCATTAGAGCAGACTGTGGTTTTTGACCGATTTTAAAGCATGAAAGGGAGATATTAAAATGGAAATCAGTGTACAAACAGGTGGTTTGATTGAAACTTATGGCGCAGAAAAAACTGCGAAATTTATCAAAGAGGCAGGCTTTACTGCATTGGATTGGGGCATCAATCGCGGATGGGATCGCGCCGCCATTAGTTCGGGAAAAGGATTGCCGCATGGTTGCATTTATGACAAAAGTATGGAAGATATCATAAACTACTGGCAGGCAGACTTTGATGCGTACAAAGGACAGGGTCTTAGCTTTGTGCAGACACATGCTCCGTTTCCTGCCTATGTCGATTATGATCCGAACTTTATTGACTATGCCATTGAGGTATATAAAAAATGTATTCGGTACTGCGACTATATTGGTTGTCCTCAACTGATTGTGCACGGTATCACATTGGGTAGCGATGATGTAGATGCGCTCAATCTGAAACTGTATACCTCGCTGATTCCGACACTAAAAGAAACAAACGTTACCGTTTGCCTCGAAAATCTTTTCGACAGAAAACTTGAGGGGCATTGCACAGATCCCGTTAAAGCGGCAGAATTCATTGACTTTTTAAACGAAAAAGCGGGTAAGGAATGCTTTGGTCTGTGTTTGGACACGGGTCATTTGAATCTGCTCCACGTTGATGTCACTCAGTTTATTTTGACGCTTGGCAAACGCATCAAAGCACTGCATATTAACGATAATGATGGCTTGAGCGATCAACATATGGCGCCCTATGCCGGCAGTTTCCCGTGGAAAGAATTTCTTGTTGCACTTAAAGAGGTGGGCTATGAAGGTTCTTTGAATTTTGAAACGTTCGGACAGGTAAGCGCAACTCGTATTCCCGAAGCTATGGTGCCGGAGTTTTTGCGGCACATCTGCTCCATTGGTGAGTACTTTAAAACGGAACTTCAAAAATAAAAAATACCCCGCTTTGGGCGGGGTATTCAGTTTTATTTGCCTTTGGGTGTATCAAAGGCAGGGTTGAAGGCATAGTAGTTTTTAGAATTGAGGTGATCGAGCACTTTGTTGAGGGATTCACCGAATCTCTGATAGTGAACGATCTCTCTTTCTCTTAAAAAGCGAAGCGGTGCGATGACGTCGGGGTCATTCATAAGCCGCAACACGTTTTCATAGGTGGAACGCGCCTTTTGTTCTGCCGCCAGATCCTCGTGCAGATCGGTGATGGGATCGCCTTTGGATTGGAAGGTGGCAACGGTGTAGGGGACGCCGTTGGAATCGGTGGGATAAATGCCGCCGGTATGCTCCACGTAGAAAGGTGCAAACCCTTGCTCTTCAAGCTGTTCTGCCGTCAGCCCTTCGGTCAGCTGACGAATGATGGCAGACAAAATTTCCTGGTGATTCATTTCCTCGGTCCCGATGTCTGAGAGGGTTGCCATTACCTCGGCATAGGGCATCGCGTAGCGCTGGTTGAGATAGCGCTGTGAGGCGCCGAGTTCACCGTCAGGTCCACCGAGCAAACTCATAATCAGTCGCGCGGTACGGGCGTTGGGGCGCTTAATGTCAACGGGAAACTGCAGTTTCTTTTCGTATTTCCACATAATTTATTCTCCTCTCTCCCACGGCCACGGCTCACTGATCCATTTCCAATAGGTGTCGCTTGTGACGTCTTGATGGGTCAGGGGGCCGAAGATGGCGGTGTATTGTTCTTTGAGGCGGCACGCCTCATCCTTTACTTTTTGGAAATAGGCAAGTGCCTTGGTGTCGGTGGGGTGGGTGTTGAGATAGAGCGCAGTGTCGTGCGCGGCAAAGTCAGCCGCTTGCAGACGGCGCAAAAGTTCTCTTCTTGTCATTTGTTTCTCCCTCCGTGCGCAAAAGGAAGATCAAGCGCGGGGAAAATGGTCCCTGCTTTAAGACCTTCCTCGTTTTCGTAAACGATGGTCCATTTTTGCGGTGGAACATATGCCATGGCAAGCGGCAGGGGCAGTTGACCTGCGGTGCCGCTACCGGTCATCGTTTCTGCAAAGATGGAAGCAATCTTATCAAATTGTTCTTGCATTTTTAAAGCTCCTTTTTTGTATTGAAGGCTGTTGCCTTCATTTCATTGTATGAAAAAACCTCTCCTGTGTGCATAATACAGGAGAGGTGTTGTTTTATGAAAAAAACGTTTTTGCTTGGTGCACTGGGATATGGACTGCTTGAAGTGCTATGGCGCGGACGCACTCATCCGAGTATGCTTGTTACGGGCGGAATTTGCCTTTGCGCGATCAAAAAGATTTGTTCGGTGCGACGCGCCATCATTCGTAACGCTTTGCGGTGCGCCGTTTTTATTACGTTGATTGAATTTGTGGTAGGGTTACTTGTAAACGGATTGGGGCGAATGAACGTGTGGGATTATTCAAAGGAAAGAGGGAATATTCTGGGGCAGATATGCCCCAGATTTTCGGCGGCGTGGTTTGCAATCTCACTACCGTTTGCCATTTATTTTCGGGGTAAAAACAGGCGAAGTTCTTTCAGTGTCAGCGCACCGCTGAAAAAGATAAATAATGAAAAGACCAAACTGTAAACGATGGCCGCTGACCAGAAAGAAGAAATGTATAAACTTAAAATATGCGCCAAGGCTGTGGCGGCAAGCGGTAAAAGTACCCCTTGCAACCACGGTGCTTTGCAACCCGTTTTCTGTATCAATCGGCGCAGTCCGAGCAGTGCCACCGAGGCGTTGGAGATGATCATAATAAGCAAAAATCCGCTCAGTCCCATGCGCGACAGCAGCAAAAATACCAAGGTGATTCGCAAGAGTGAATCACCGGTGCTGTATCTGAGGGATGCCAGTTGTTCTCCCGTGCCTTTGAGCAAACTGTCGGTCACGCAGTCAAGATACATAAAGGGAATGACGGGTGCAAGGCTTTTAAGGATACTTGCCACGCTTTCTGAATGGTATATCATCATAGCGACCGGATGGGCAAACCGAAAAAACACACCGCCCATAAAGATAGAAAATATAAAAGTCACCTTTAGGGTGCGACGGGTCAGCGCTTTGATTTTGTCCTGTCTGCCGAGCGCGGCGGCAGTAGTCATTTCGGGCACCAGTAGTCCTGCCAGTGAGGATAAAAACGAGGAGGGAAACATAATCAGCGGCAGTGCCATACCTTTGAGAGAGCCAAAGTCGCGCAATGCATCACTGCGGCTGGTAAATTTGCTCAGTTCAATGGGCACGAGCAGATTTTCGGCAGTGTGCAGAGTGGAGGAGATATATTTTCCTGCGGCAATGGGCAGTTGAATGGGCAGAAAACGAGCATAGATGTTTTTGGTGTCACTGCCGCCACTTTGCAAACGAGCAACGTCTGCAAGATAAAACAGCAGTAAAAACCCTGCCGATGCCGCTTCGCTGATGACGTTGCCGAAAAACACAACGTTCAGCGGATTGGATGAGCGCCCGATAAACAGTGCCACACTTGAGATGCGCACCGTTTGTTCCGCAATCTGCGCCAGACAGGAGGGCCCCACACGCGCAACTCCGAGAAAGTATCCGTTAAAACAAGCGGAAGCGGACATAAAGGGCAGTCCTGCCGCAAGCAAACGGATTCCTGCGGCAGCGGCAGGGTCTTTGATAAAGCGCACTGCAATAACAGGCGCACCGACGTACATGACCGCCGCTACCGCCATACCGATGCCCATACTCCATGCAAGAGAGAACCGTATGATTTTTTGCACCCCTTGTTTGCCGCCCGTGACCGTCTGATTGCTGACAAGACGGGTCACCGCCATCGAAACACCTGCCACGGCAAATGCACTGCCCAGCATATAGACCGACAAAATCAACTGAAACAGTCCCATGCCTTCTTCGCCCAGTTTTCCACTGATGAAAACGCGGTAAGCCATTCCTACCGCGCGCAGTGCGGCACCCGTAACAGTCAGCCACAGTGCCCCTTTTATAAATTTACCTTTTGCCACATTCGCCACCTCTTTTTTGAAAATATATGGGCTCCTTTACCAAAAAATGAAAAAAGGGTTGTAAATTTATTAAAAATAATATAAAATATATTATGTATAAAACTGTAAATTTCCATATTTTAAAATTTATAGACGGAGGACAGGACATATGATTCAACTGAAAAATCACAATGGTGAGATTTCTGTCAGCGAAAATGTGTTTGCAACCATCGTTGGTACAGTTATCAATAATTGCTTTGGTGTGGTCGGTATGGCCGCCGCAAGCGCAAAAGACGGACTCGTTTCTCTTTTGAAAAAAGAAAACTACAATCGCGGTGTTAAGGTCAGCGCGGAAGACGAGCAGCTGATCTTGGAACTGCATATCATCGTTTCTTATGGTGTCAATCTGCCTGCTATCAGCCGTAGCATCGTGGCGGAGACCAAGTATGCCGTGGAGCAGAAAACCGGCTTTAAGGTTAAAAAGGTCACCGTATGTATTGATGCGATGAAAACAGATGAGGAGAAAAAATAAATGATTAACGGTAATTTACTGCGGGATATGTTCATATCCGGCTCTCATAATATCTGCAATCAAAAAGAGCCTGTTAATGCGCTCAACGTTTTCCCCGTACCTGATGGGGATACCGGCACCAATATGGGTATGACCATTACCGCCGCTGAAAAGGAACTGGCACTGCATTCGGATAAGACGGCAGGGGAAATTGCCAAAATTGCCGCAGGTGCACTGCTCAAGGGCGCCAGAGGTAACAGTGGTGTTATCCTGAGTTTGTTGTTCCGTGGCTTTGCCAAGGGAATGGAAGGTCAGGTAGAGGCAGACGGAAAGGCAGTTGCCGCCGGTTTTGAAGCAGGCGTCAAAGCCGCGTATCAGGCGGTTATGAAGCCCACCGAGGGTACTATTTTGACCGTTGCACGTGTGGCTGCCGAAAAGACCAGCGCATTTGCAAGACACAATGATTCTGCCCTGGCAGTATTTGAATACTATATCGAGCAGGCGGAGATTACGCTGAATCAGACCCCCGAAATGTTGCCCGTGCTCAAGCAGGCAGGCGTGGTAGACGCAGGCGGCAAAGGCTTTTTGGTGATTTTGGAGGGTATGCTGTACACTTTGAAGACCGGTGAGATCATTCCCGGCGGTGAAGTGGTAGAGACTCCTGAAACCGTTGATTTTGCCGATTTCAACAAGTTTGATACAGAAGAGATCGTATTTGCCTACTGTACCGAATTTATTATCAATAAAGACCTTAGCAAAAAGAAAAAGGTTTCTGCGCTTCGCTCTTATCTGGAGAGCATCGGTGACTGCGTTGTGGCGGTAGAGGATGAGGAAATCATCAAAGTACACGTGCACACCAATCATCCCGGTCGCGCCATTGAAGAGGCACTGACCTTTGGTGCTCTTGCCACCTTAAAGGTTGAGAATATGAAACTGCAGCACGAGGCAAACCTTACCGCAAGTCAACCCGAACAACCCAAGGAAATGAAACCCTATGCATTTGTTTCGGTTTGCGCAGGTGAGGGTATTACCGGTGTGTTTAAAGATTTGGGAATTGACGAGATTGTCGGCGGCGGTCAGACGATGAATCCCTCTACCGAGGATATTCTGGCGGCAGTCGAACGTGCCCCGAGTGACACGGTATTCGTTCTTCCCAACAACAAAAATATCATTCTTTCTGCCGAACAGTGTGTGGAACTCACCGAAAAACAAGTAATTATCATTCCCACTCGTACCATTCCGCAGGGTATCACGGTAATGCTTGCTTTCTCTCCCGAGCAAACCACCGCTGAAAATGAAGAGGCAATGAAGGAAGCTGTCGGCAACGTTAAGACTGCTCACATCACCTATGCCGCACGCGACAGCGTGTTTGACGGTCAGGAGATCAAAGAGGGTCAACTGCTCGGTCTGCTTGAAAACAAAGTTTCCTTTGTTGAGGACGATATGATTGAACTCGCCGCCAAACTGATGGCGCCGATGATTGACGAATATACTTCTTATATTTCTCTCTTTTACGGTGAGGGTACCGATGCCGAACAGGCCGAAGCGGTACGTGCTCGCGTGCAAGAGATGGTGCCTGACGCTGAAGTCGTAGCACTTGAGGGCGGTCAGCCGGTATATTCTTATATTATTTCTGTTGAATAAGCAAAAAGGAAAGAGGGTGTCACTATGAGTAAGAAAAACATTATTACCATCAGCCGTACCTATGGCTCCAACGGCAAAGGCATCGGCAAAGAGATTGCCGAGCAACTGGGATACGATTTTTATGACAAAAGCATTATGCATATCGCCAGTGAAAAGACGGGGCTTATGGAAGATTTCTTTAAAAGTGACCGTTCTCCCCGTTCTTCTCTGCTGTATTCCATCGCAATGGGATTTTACAGTGGTCAGGGTGTGCCGATTCAATACAATGATTCTCTGTCTGATGACCGTTTGTTTGAAGTGCAAAGTGAGATTATCAGAGAAAAGGCAGACGAGGGTAACTGCGTATTTGTCGGCCGTTGTGCAGGATATATTCTGCGCCACTATGACAACTGCATTAACATCTTTATCGATTCCGATATCGAGGACCGCATTGCCAGAATTGCAAACAGAATGAATCTTGACGAAGCGGCCGCCAAAAAGCTGATTGCCAAAACCGATAAAAAGCGCAGAGTATACTATGAATACTATACCAGTCGCGCTTGGGGCAACTGCACCAACTTTGATCTGTGCATCAACACCTCGACGGTAGGGCAGCAAGGCGCCATTGAACTGATTAAAAACGTAATTGAACTTGCCAATAAATAATGAATTTATTTAACACTGAAAAAATGCGCCCGCTTGTAACTCCGCTACTTGCTTGGTACGATCAGGCAAAGCGGGAAATGGCGTGGCGAAGTGAAGTTTCTCCCTATCGAACGTGGGTATCTGAAATTATGCTGCAGCAAACCAGAGTAGAGGCGGTACGCGCTTACTTTGACAGGTGGATGAAAGTCTTGCCTGACATTGCTTCTCTCGCGGCAGCAGACAGTGAACAGATACACAAACTTTGGGAGGGGCTGGGATATTATTCCCGTGTACGAAATCTTCAAAAGGCCGCCCGAATCGTCTGTGACGATTACGGCGGCTTTTTGCCAAATGATAAGAAAGCGCTTTTAAAGTTGCCGGGTATCGGAGAATATACGGCAGGAGCTATTTTATCCATTGCCTTTGGGCAAAAAGCGGCGGCGGTGGACGGTAACGTGATCCGCGTGTTTGCCCGTTTTTTAAATATTGACGAGATTATCTCGGACGACAAAAGCAAACGTGCGCTCGGGGATGCAATTGAAGAAATTATGCCCCTAGAGCGCACAGGGGATTTCACACAGGCGCTGATGGAACTGGGAGCACTGGTTTGTTTGCCGGGCAGTCCAAAGTGTGAGATGTGTCCGCTTCGGAAAATGTGTCAGGGTTTTGCGGCAGGAAAAGCGGCAGCCCTTCCAAAACTTCCTCCAAAGCCTGAGAAAAAGGCAGAGAAAATGACGGTTTGTGTACTCAAAAGCGGACAAGACGTCTTTCTTCGCAAACGAAGTGAAAAGGGTCTTTTGGCAGGGTTGTGGGAGCCGTGGCACTGCGAAGGATACCTTGCGCCAAACGAACTTTCCGCGCGTCTTGCAGACGAGGGTATAATCGCGCAAAATATCGAAAAAATAGGGCATCGTCACCACGTGTTTACCCACAAACGTTGGGAAATGGACGGGTATTTGGTGGAGTGCGCATCGGCGCCCCACTTTGTGCGCGTCAGTCCCCAAAAACTGCAAACCGAATATGCTTTGCCCAAAGCGTTTTCAGGATTTTTTGAAGAAAAGAGTGAAAAAGAGTGAAAAATTCTTTTAAAATGATGCGGCGGTTTTTGCCGTATTTCAGTAAATACAAATGGATACTGCTTACCGACTTGTTTATGGCGAGTCTGACAACGGTGTGCGAACTTGTCCTTCCGCTCATTGTGCGCGAAATTACGGGACGTGCCACTGCAGAAGTAATGAGCCTGACGGCTGACTTTATTGCCAAGGTCGGTGTGCTGTATATCGTGCTTCGTCTGATAGATACCTTTGCCCAGTTTTATATGAACTCGGTGGGGCATATTATGGGCGTACATATGGAAAAAGATATGCGCCGCGATTTGTTTGCGCATCTGCACAAGCTTTCCTTTTCTTATTATGATAACACCAAGGTCGGCACCATTATGTCGCGCATCACCAACGACCTGTTTGACATAACGGAATTTGCGCACCATTGCCCCGAGGAATTTTTTATTGCAGGGATTAAAATCATTGTCGGCTTTATTATGCTTGGCTCGTTTAATATATGGCTGACGCTGATTATCTTTGCGATTTTGCCGTTTATGATGGTGTGCACCCGTGTTTTTAACAAGCGGATGCGACAGGCGTTTAAAGACAGTCGTGCCCAGACGGGTGAACTCAATGCGGCAGTAGAGGATTCTTTGCTCGGTGTTCGCGTCGTCAAGAGCTTTGCAAGGGAAGAGCTGGAGGGCGAAAAATTCAAAAAAGGCAATCTGCTGTTTACCGCGATCCGCAAACGCGCTTATTTTGCGATGGCAGGATTTCACGGTACGACCAGACTGTTTGACGGTATTATGTATATCGCGGTAGTGATGATTGGCGGACTGTTTCTCATTAACGGCGGCATCACCATTGCCGATTACACTGCTTATCTGCTGTACGTTTCCACACTGCTCACCTCAGTGCGCAGAATCGTGGAATTTGCCGAGCAGTTTCAGCGCGGTATCACGGGTATTGAACGTTTTGTGGAGATTATGGATGAGCCTGTTGAAATCACCGATCTTCCCGATGCCAAGGAGATGCAAAACGTCCGTGGTGAAATTGAATTTAAAAACGTTTCCTTTCGTTACAGTGAAGACGGAGAGGATATCCTTAAAAATCTTGAACTTAGCATCAAGGCAGGGGAGAACGTGGCGCTGGTCGGTCCTTCGGGTAGCGGCAAGACCACCCTTTGCAACTTAATTCCCCGATTCTATGAAATTTATGAGGGTGAGATCAGCATAGACGGGGCGGACATTCGCACCTATACCACCGAGTCGTTGCGCAGCAACATCGGTGTGGTGCAACAGGACGTTTACCTCTTTTCCGGCTCGGTCAGAGAGAATATTCTTTACGGCAGACCCGAGGCAAGCGATGAGGAGATGTTTGCGGCGGCGCGTCTTGCAGGAGCGCACGAATTTATTATGAATCTGCCCGAGGGGTATGATACGTATGTCGGTGAGCGCGGACTCAAACTGTCGGGCGGTCAAAAACAGCGCATTTCCATCGCGCGTGTATTCCTCAAAAATCCGCCGATATTGATTCTCGACGAAGCCACCAGTGCGCTTGACAATGAAAACGAGCGTTTGGTGCAAAAGTCACTGGAGCGTTTGGCGGTCGGTCGTACCACCTTGACCATTGCCCACCGTTTGACTACCATCAAAAATGCCGATAGGATTTTGGTGCTGACAGAAGAGGGCATCGTTGAGCAGGGCACCCATGCAGAACTGATGGAGTTGGGCGGACTTTACTGCGATTTATATAATGACTACAGTTTGTCAAAATAACGGAGAAATTATGGTTTATCTGGACAATGCCGCCACGACGGCACCGCAAGCCGAAGTGCTTTCGGAAATGGAAAAAATGAATACCATGCTCTATGGCAATCCCTCGTCACTGCATATGATGGGGTTGCATGCCGAGCAGGCGGTGGATAAAGCAAGGGAGAGTGTAGCCCTTGCCATCGGTGCCGCTAAAGATGAAATTTATTTTGGCTCCGGCGGCACCTTTTGCAACAATGCCGCCATCATCGGTGCGGCACGAGCAAGAAAACGAATGGGTAACCGAGTTGTGATTTCTGCGATTGAACACGCTTGTGTCAGAGAGGCGGCAATGAGTCTTACCGAGGAAGGCTTTGAGGTAATCGAAGCCGCTCCCAGCCAAGAAGGATTTGCAGAAGTAATTAATGATAAAACGGTGCTGGTCAGTTGTATGCTGGTTAACAATGAAACGGGACTGATCTTACCGATAGCAGAGATTGCAGGATTGATTGTTCAGAAAAAAGCACCTGCGCTACTGCACGTAGATGCGGTACAGGCACTTGGAAAAACCCCCATCAGCGTTAAAAAACTGGGCTGTGATTTGCTGACGGTCAGTTCCCATAAAATTCACGGCCCCAAGGGATGCGGAGCGCTTTACGTTAAAAAAGGGGTGCGACTGCAACCCATCGTCCACGGTGGCGGTCAGGAAAAAAATCTCATTTCAGGAACACACAATACCCCTGCCATCGTCGGTTTCGGCAAGGCGGTCAGCCTTTCTAAAGAGTGCTTTGATCAAAGAGCGCAAAAGTTTTGCAAGTTAGAGCAGTGTTTTCTTGAAAAAGCACGGGCAAGAGAGTATCTTGCCGTTAACCGTGACACTCGTCCCCATGCACCGCACATCATCAACGTATCGTTTCTTGGCTACGTCGGTGAAAACGTACTTCATTTTTTGGAGAGTGAGGGCATATATGTTTCGGTGGGGGCGGCTTGCTCCAACAATAGCGGACACGGCTCGATTCTGCAAAAAATGAATGCCGAGAGAAAAAATGTGTTGGGTGCAATTCGTGTCAGCTTCAGTCACCAAACGACAACGGAAGACATCGACGCGTTTTTTGCGGCGGCAGACAAAGCGGTACAAATATTGATTAAAAAATATAAATAAAGGAAAAAATATGAAAGAGATTATTTTGGCAAAATGCGGTGAGATTGTCCTGAAAGGGCTCAATCGTCGCCATTTCGAGAGTATGTTACTTCGTCAGACCAAAGGGGTACTGAAACAATTTGGTGAGTTTGACGTTTCGGTGCGCCAATCCACCGTGTATATCGATCCCATTTCCGAGATTGAGGATATGGATCTGGTAGTAGAGAAAATCAGCCGCATCTTCGGATACGTTAAAATTTCAAGAGCGGTGGTAGCTGAGAAAAACATCGAGGATATGAAGGCGCAAGCGGCAGAGCATATTGCGCCGACCTTGGCAGGTTACAAGACCTTTAAGGTAGAGAGCAAACGTTCCGACAAACGCTTTGCGCTCACTTCTTTGCAAATCAGCCGTGAGGTAGGTGGGGCAATCTTGTCGGCCTGTCCCTCACTGAAGGTTGACGTGCATCACCCCGACATTATCGTACATGCCGAAGTGCGCGAAACCGGCGCTTACATTCATGCCGGTCAGCAAGACGGTGCGGGCGGTATGCCGTACGGCTCGGCAGGCAAAGGTGTTTTACTGCTCAGCGGCGGTATCGATTCTCCCGTGGCGGCTCATATGATTGCCAAGCGCGGTGTGCAGATCATTCCGCTTCACTTTTTCTCCCCACCCTACACTTCCGAACGTGCTAAAATGAAGGTGGTCAAACTCGCAAAGATTCTCACCGACTATTGTCCCAATATGCGACTGAGAGTGGTCCACTTTACCGAGATTCAAAAAGAAATTCTCGAAAAGTGCGAGGAGGACCTGTTTACCGTCATTATGCGCCGCTTTATGATGCGCCTTGCATATAAGGTGATGAAGGCGGCTAAGGCGGAATGTCTGATTACGGGAGAGAGTCTGGGACAGGTGGCAAGTCAGACCCTGCAAGCCATCAACATTACCGATGCTACGGTACCTGCCGTTACGCTTCGTCCTTGCATTGGTATGGATAAAGACGAAATCGTGCAGATTTCCCGTAAGATCGGCACCTTTGAAACTTCCATTGAGCCGTTTGAGGATTGTTGCACCGTCTTTACTCCCAAGCACCCCAAAACCCGTCCTTTCCTTGACGAGATTGAGCGCGAGGAAGCCAAACTTGATATTGATGCTTTGGTGGACAGAGCATTTGAAAACATTGAATACATTGATTTGAATGGAGAAGACCTATGAGTAAGTTTAAATCGCACGTATATGCAGCTTTAGTAGTGTTGTTGATTGCGGCAGGCGGATTTTATCTGTTGTTGCCTGCCATCAACATCCATAATCCCGAGTTGTTGGTTTATATTGCGATCTTGTCGGTCATTTACCGTGTGGTACTGGCACTTTGCGACAGGGATAACCTCAAAGCCGAACTGCAAGGGGACAAACGATCCATGTGGAAGCGCATGAGCCTTGCCACCCGTGTGGTTGTCTGCATTGTTGCGGTGTGCGTTTTGATTGGTGTGATCGGCAGTCTTAGCGGCGCTGTGATTTTCCGTGCTAATGATTATAAAAATCTGCTTGCCGTGGAAGAGGGCAATTTTACCGAGGACGTAAAAGAAATCTCTTATGACAAAATTCCCACCCTTGACTACGCTTCCGCCACCAAACTCGGTGATCGTAAGATGGGTGAGCTTTCCGATATGGTCAGCCAGTTTTCCGTACTGGACGATTACACACAAATTAACTATAAAGGCGTTCCCACCCGTGTTACTCCGCTCGGATATGCCGACCTGTTTAAATGGCTTGGCAACCTAAAGGGCGGTATTCCTGCTTATATTTCACTGGATATGGTCACCCAAGAGGTCAGCGTTCATCGCTTGAGCGAGGGAATGAAGTATACCGAGAGTGACCATTTCGGCAGAAATCTTGCGCGCCATCTGCGCTTTAATTATCCGACCTATATCTTTGAATCCCCCGATTTCGAAATCGACGAAAACGGTACACCGTTCTGGGTCTGCTCTCGCGTTATTCACCGCATCGGTTTGTACGGTGGCAGGGATATCGGCGGAGTGGTGCTTGTCAATGCCGTGACGGGTGAACACACCTATTATGACATTGCTGACGTTCCCTCTTGGGTAGATCGCGCCTATAATGCTGAAATGATCGTCGAACAGTACGATTATTACGGCACACTGCAAAAAGGATTTTTAAATTCAATTTTCGGTCAGAAAGACTGCAAACAAACCACCGACGGTTATAACTATATTGCGCTGAATGACGACGTGTATATGTACACCGGTGTAACTTCTCTGGCGGCGGATGAATCCAACGTCGGCTTTATTCTTGCCAATCAGCGCACCAAGGAAACCAAGTTCTATGCCGTCAGCGGCGCGGAGGAATACAGTGCAATGTCCTCTGCCATGGGTGAGGTGCAAAACCTCAGATACGAAGCCACTTTTCCGCTGCTGCTCAATGTGGCAGGGGAGCCGACCTATTTTGTAGCCCTCAAAGATGGGGCAGGACTGGTGAAGATGTATGCCTTTGTCAACGTCCGTCAATATCAGATTGTCGGTAAGGGAGATACCCTGAAAGCGTGCGAGGAGGACTATATCAAGAAACTTGAGAACAGTGATATATTGGATGCTGAGCAAAGTGAGGCGCTGCGCAGTGAGCAAAGCGGCAAAATTGCCGACATTCGCTCTGCCGTTGTCGAAGGCAACACGCATCTGTATCTTACAATTGAAGGAAGTGACAAGGTGTTTGTTGTCAATATCGCTGAGCACGCTGAAGCCATCACTTTCAATGTCGGTGACACCGTAACAGTTTCCTATAAGGAAAGTGAAAAACTGTTGATTGATGTCTTAGATATTCAAAAACAGTAAATAAAAAATCCCAAGTCTTATTAGTCGTACACTTAAGGAAAGTTTTAAGATTATTCTATCGCCCGGTGTACTGCATCTCAGGCTGCAATCAAAGTTAGCAAGTAATTGGTGACTTTATAAAACAAAAAAATCCGCCCGAAGAAATTTGGGCGGATTTTTTATATAAAGTCCTTTTTATTGGACACAAGGCGTGCTATAATGTATTTAAGAGGTGAGAAAAATGAAAAACTTGTGGAGATATGCCGTTGCGGGAAACATAAAGAAAACACGAATGGACGAAAACGGCATTTTGAGATATGGAACCGCGGCATTTAAAGGAAATACGAAAGTGTATCTTTGCGGTCGCCTATGGGATTAAAGATTACCAGACGAAAATAAAACAGCAATTTCTGTTTTAGGCATTAGCCGTGGTGGAAGATATTATGTAGATTATATTCCAATAGAATTAATTGAGAATTTAAGAATTACAAGAGTATATACACCAAAAGTGTTAGATATAATGTCTGACTTTGAGTTCGGTGAAGGCTGGTGGGGAAACACACAAGAAGAAAGAGACGATGCCTCGGCATTCTTGAAGCGATTAAAAGAAAAGTATGGAATAGAATAACTTTTTGGATGGTGAGCAAAATGGATATGCAAAAAGCGTTTGATGAGCACGACTTAATTGATATGATGTTTGAAAGTACAGATATTGATACTTTTAAATTACTTTGGGGCAAGGATAAAGATGCGAAAAAATGGAGTGAACTTTTGCATTCGTGTTACTGGGAGCAAAGTTATGAAAGTGTCGGCGGTGACGAAGGATACCTTGAAGACCCTCCTATAAATGAAAAGAGATTAAAATATTTAGAAGAACTGATAACATTCTTAGAAGAGTCAGGCGTTACGGCAGTAAATGATTCTCCTGGTATATAATTTCCCTCTTTTGCGTATAGCAGGACAGGCTGCAATTAGTTGTGAGCAAAGTCAAAGGGTTTTAGGTTCTCCTAAGACGTGGAAAATGTGACGTACATTTTCCCTGCTTGCTATGGTATGAGATAAAAATTAAAAGGAAACACGAAATTTTCGTGTTTCCTTTTTTACTGTCCTTG
Source organism: Eubacteriales bacterium (assembly GCA_045648705.1). Lineage (GTDB taxonomy): Bacteria > Bacillota > Clostridia > Oscillospirales > QAKW01 > Firm-08. The sequence continues at coordinate 30,482 of JAZROO010000021.1, forward strand.
ACAGTACGACTTATACGACTTGGGATTTTTGTTTGTCTGATAAAAGCGACCAATCGGTAGTTTGTGCTAAGGAACGGATATCATTAAAAAAACCTCTTTTGTCTAGTTGACAAAAGAGGTTTTATTTATGCGAAATTTGATTATTTGAAAGAAGTTC